>NZ_JAVKGT010000041.1:0-19623 GCF_031432335.1 Nesterenkonia flava
CGCCCCAGCACTGGGAAGCAGGCCTACTCAGCAACACATTTATGGCCTATAACCCGTCCCTCGTCTCCCGCCTGAGCTGGGGTGATGAGGTCTGAATGGATGCATCGCTCATCTGAGTGGTCGTTCAGGTGTCATATGCGGTTAGTTCTTTCGCGCGAACGTGATCTATCGCATAGCATAGTGAGGTCTGCGTCACAGGCGCACCGTCCGATGTCCCGACCAGAGAGATAGATGTCGATGTCTCGTATCACCTGTCCAGTCCTTAAGAACAAGGTCACCTCGGCCGAGGAGGCAGCCCAGTTCATCAACGACGGCGACGTCGTCGGCATGAGCGGGTTCACCGGTGCCGGATACCCCAAGGCTGTGCCCACCGCTCTGGCCGAGCGCGCCAAGGAGGCCCACGGCCGCGGCGAAGAGTTCGGCATCAAGCTGCTCACCGGTGCCTCCACCGCTCCCGAGGCCGACGGCGTTCTCGCAGAGGCGGGTGCCCTGAAGTTCCGCATGCCCTTCCAGTCGGATCCGAACCTGCGCAAATCCATCAACACTGGCGAGACGGAGTACGTGGACGCCCACCTGAGCCACTCCGCTCAGCAGACTTGGTTCGGCTTCTACGGTGACGTCAAGGTGGCCGTGGTCGAGGTCTCCGCGATCCTTCCCAATGGCCTGCTGGTGCCCTCCAGCGCTGTGGGCAACAACAAGACCTGGCTGGACCTGGCTGACAAGGTGATCATCGAGGTCAACGACTGGCACCCGCGGGAGTACGAAGGCTTCCACGACGTCTACTACGGCACCAAGCTTCCCCCGCAGCGTCGCCCCATCCAGCTGCTGGAGCCCACGCAGCGCATCGGCGACCCCTACCTGCGGGTTGATTCCGACAAGGTCGTCGCCGTCGTCGAGACCAGCGCCCCGGACCGCAATGCCCCCTTCAAGAGCCCGGACGAGGGCTCCAAGGCGATGGCCTCCCACGTGGTGGACTTCCTGCGCCACGAGATCACCGCGGGCCGTCTGCCCGAGAGCCTGCTGCCCCTGCAGTCGGGCGTGGGCAACGTGGCCAACGCAGTCATGGCCGAGTTCGCGCACTCCGAGTTTGAGGGCCTCACTGCCTACACCGAGGTCATCCAGGACGGCATGCTGGACCTGATCGACACCGGCAAGCTCACCGCCGTTTCGGCCACAAGCTTCTGCCTCTCCGCAGAGCGAGCCACGGAGTTCAACGAGAACATTGAGGCCTACAAGGGCCGCATCCTGCTGCGCACCCAGGAGATCTCCAACCATCCCGAGGTCGTGCGTCGTCTGGGCATCATTGCCATCAACGGCATGGTGGAGGCCGACATCTACGGCAACGTGAACTCGACCCACGTGATGGGCAGCTCCATCATCAACGGCATCGGCGGCTCGGGCGACTTCGCCCGGAACGCCTTCCTGAACTTCTTCGTCTCGCCCTCTGTTGCCAAGGGCGGTGCGATCTCCTCGATCGTTCCCTTCGCCAGCCATGTGGACCACACCGAGCACGATGTGCACGTCGTGGTCACCGAGCAGGGCATCGCTGACCTGCGTGGCCTCTCCCCGGCAGCCCGTGCGAAGAAGATCATCAACAACTGTGCCCACCCGGACTTCCGCGACCGTCTGCAGGACTACTTCGACCGGGCGTCGGCGGCCAACCCGAACGGACGCCACACTCCGCACCTGCTCTCGGAGGCACTCAGCTGGCACGAGAACTTCCAGGCCAACGGCCAGATGTAGTTCCACACCGCAACACAAGAAGGCCCCAGGGTGACCTGGGGCCTTCTTTGTTTTCCACAGCTGTTATCCACAGTGTGAATAAACTACACACGTGTAAGACCCCAGGTCAGCGCATTATCCACACGGAACTGTGGAGTCTGGGGATGAAGCTCTCAGGGTGAAACCATGGCCGCGCCCACCGCTGTGAGGGCTACCAGCAGCGCAGCGACCCCCAGCAGTCCAGCGCCCTGCCACAGGGCTCGACCCCTGCGTGGTGCCCGGGTGATGATCAGAGCCACCAGGGCACCGGTGACGAGACCACCCAGGTGGCCCTGCCAGGAGATGTTGGGCACCAGGAAGCTCACCACCATGTTGATGCCGATCAGGGCGACAATGCCGCCGGTCTCTGCACCAGAGGCGCGCGTGAGGATGAACAGAGCACCGAAGAGCCCGAAGACCGCGCCGGAGGCTCCGACGGTGGGCACGTTCCATTCGCTGAGGATGAGCACGGCGACTGAACCCCCCAGGGCGGAGAGGACTAGAAGCGCCCCGTAGCGCAGCCTGCCGATCTCCGGTTCCATCACCCGCCCCACAAACCAGAGGGCCATCATGTTGAACAGGATGTGCATTGCCGAGGCGGGAGAGTGCAGCACCGACGAGGTGAGCATGCGCCAGGGCTCAAACTGTCCCGTAGCCAGGGCAATGTCAGAGGTGTAGAGCGGAACGTACCAGAACAGCTGGGTGACGCGGTCGCTGACCAACTGCAGGGCGTACATGACCGCACACAGGACGATCACCGCGTAGGTGACCACGGGCTGGGCTCCGGGCCGCACCCGCGCACCGAAGGCGGAACGGGGGGCGGGGCGTCGTCGTCGTGCCTCCTCCACACACCCGGGACAGTGAAAGCCCACGGTTGCCTGGATCTGGCAGGACGGGCAGACCGGCCTGGAGCAGCGCTGACACTGCACCGAAGCCGGCCTGTCCGGGTGCCGATAACAGGTGTTCAGTGTTTACAGCGCCTTGATCTCGATGGTGGAGATGACTACGTCCTCCTTGGGACGGTCACGCATGTCGGTGGAGACCGCGTTCAGTGCGTCGACGACCTTCTTGGACTCCTCGTCACGCACCTCGCCGAAGATGGTGTGCTTGCCCTGCAGCCAGGTGGTGGGCACGGAGGTGATGAAGAACTGCGAGCCGTTGGTACCCGGGCCGGCGTTGGCCATGGCCAGCTTGTAGGGCGCGGTGAAGTCGAGCTCGGGGTGGATCTCATCCTCGAACTGGTAGCCAGGACCGCCCACACCCAGACCCAGCGGATCGCCGCCCTGGATCATGAAGTCCTTGATGATGCGGTGGAAGACGGTGCCGTCGTACAGCGGAGTGCCGGTCTTGTCCTCACCGGTCTCCGGGTGCTTCCAGGACTTCTCGCCGGTGGCCAGTCCCACAAAGTTCTGCACGGTCTTGGGGGCGTGGTTGCCGAAGAGTTCCACGACGACGTCGCCCTGGGAAGTCTTGATGGTGGCCTGATGGGTTGCAATAGCTGTCATAGGGCTCATTCTTCCATCTCGGCAGACGGGGCAACAGCGCCGCGTGTCTGGGTGCCGCCTGTAACTTTCCTGGGCGAATGCCGGCAACTGGGCGTTGCCATGGCACCGGGGACACAAGACAACGTAGGCTAAGGAAAGCAACGTTCCTGATTCGGAAGGCACATGCATGTTCGGTAAGAAGAAGAAACCGAGCCACAGCTGGCAGCACACTGTGCTCGCTGGAGTCGACACCGCAAAGGACTGGACCGCGCCTAAGATCGGTGCGGCGGCAGACTTTGCGGAGAAAACCTACCGCAAGAGCGCCCCGAAGGTTCAGGACGCCTCGGCCCGTGCGCTGCACGCGGTGAACGACGGCGCAGCTGTGGCCGGTCAGAAAATCAAGGAATACTCACTCATTGCCGGCGACGGCATTGCTTCGCAGTATGACAAGCTCCCCCCGAAGGCTAAGAAGGAGGTGGAGAAGGTCATCAAGAAGTACGACGGCGCCAAGGCAGACATCAGCAACAAGTACGTCCCTGCCGCAGCCGGCAAGCTGGGCGGCTATGCCGACCGGACTGCCAAGCTGATCCATAAGGCCGAAGTTGATCCCCGTGTGGAGAAGGCACTCATCAAGGCGACCGGCGATAAGAAGATCGTCAAGAAGCTGAAGAAGTCTTCTGAGAAGTACGCCAAGGCCGCCTCCAAGGAGCTGAAGAAGAAGCAGAAGACCTCGTCCACGAAGAAGGGTCTGCTGATCTTCGGCGTCGTGGCAGCTGCCGTCACCGCTGGTGTGGCTGTGTGGCGCGCCTCCCAGCCGGTGGAGGACCCCTGGAAGAAGCCCGAGCCCGTGGCAAGCTCCAAGGTTCCTGCCAACTCGGCTAAGCCCGCTGCACAGGCTGAGACCAACACTGACGCCAAGCCCACTGAGGCTGAGGTTCCGGCACCTAAGCCGGCCACCTAAACACGGCGCGCAGACAAAGGGGACCCGGTCACATTGGCCGGGTCCCCTTTTGCGTGTGGTTGTTTGTGTGGGCTTGGTGTCAGCGGATCGGGTTCAGGTCTGCTGCTTTGGCGGCCGCGCCCTGCAGCCCCAGGGACTCTAGCCAGTTGCCCAGCATCCGATAGCCGCCCTCGGTCAGTACCGACTCCGGGTGGTACTGCATCCCCCACAGCGGGGCATCCCGGTGTGCCAGGCCCATAATGACCCCGTCAGCGGTGGTCGCAGTGACTTCCAGGACGTCGGGAACGGTCTCCGGCTTCACCGCGAGGGAGTGGTACCGCGTCGCGCTGAAGGTCTCGGGGAGCCCGGCAAAGGAGGCATGACCGGTGTGGGTCACCGGACTGGTCTTGCCGTGCATAAGCTGCTCGGCGTGCGTGACCGTGGCGCCGAAGGCCTCCCCCAGACCCTGATGCCCGAGGCACACACCCAGCATGGGCTCACGGGCTTCGGCGCACCAGCGGATGAGTTCCACGGAGACTCCGGCCTCTGAGGGAGTGCCGGGGCCGGGGGAGATGAGCACACCGTTATGCTCACCGGCCAGGGCCTTGGCCTCCTCCACCGTGACGTCGTCGTTGCGGATCACCGTGGCTTCGGCACCGAGCTCCCGCAGGTAGCCCACCAGCGTGTAGACAAAGCTGTCGTAGTTGTCGACGACGAGAATACGGGTCATGGGGCTCCTTCCAGAGTGGAGTCGTTCAGCGGACTGTACTGGCTCAGCCACGGGAAGGCGAACTCCATCAGGAGGAATACGATACCGGCTACGATCAGCAGTGCCAGGATGATCCGCAGCCACAGCGGTCCCGGCAGCACCTGGTTGAAGAACCACGCATACATCAGCGCTGACCTCCTGCAGTCTCAGCAAGGGGCCCGAGCCCGTGGGCCGTGATGTGTGCCTCGGCAACGGAAGCCTGCGGCGCCGCGGCGTCGTCGGGCATGTGGTGGGCGATGGCCGCAGGAACGTCGGTTCCGGTGGGCTGGAAGTCCACGATCCGGGCATGGGTAATGAGCCGCTCCGCGTTGGAGAACAGCGGGTGGCACGTGGTCAGGGTCAGCAGTCCAGTCTCCGGTTCGGCCTCCAGCTCACGCGGTACGGGGGCGATGACGTCCCGCTCGTGGGGCAGCACAACATAGGACTCGGAAACTTCGTAGGTGTAGATGCCCTCCGCAGTCTGCAGATAGAGATGGTCACCGGGAGTGAGCCGATCCTGGTTGCCCAGCATGCTCGCGTAGGTGTTGCGGTGCCCGGCCAGGGCAAAATTGCCCCGCTCATCCGGCCACTGGGTCCCGGTGTAGTGCCCCACACCGCCGCGGTCCAGCTGGGTGGACTCGGTGCCGTGCCGTACGGGAGCGGCCCAGTCATCTCCCAGGCGTGGAGCGTAGAGCATCGCCATGGTCGCCTCTCCGTCCGCGAGGTCGCGCATGGAGGGCGAGCATCCGATCTCGGTGCCGTCATCGAGGGTGTAGCAGACCTCGAAGCTGGGCTCACCGTCCGATCCTGCGGCACTGGGCCCGTCGGGACCGGTGGCCTGGATATTGGAGAAGAACTCTTCGGTGGCCTCACGGCGATCGCGGTCGGCATCGATTCCGGTCCACCACAGCTCCCACACCACGAACAGTAGTCCCAGGACGCCAAGGGTGATGAGGATTTCCCCGATTCCGCCCAGGACGGTGGAGAGGGGAGAGCGACGACGACGACGGTCGGCCTGCCTCTGCGTAGGGGGCTGCGGTGGTGCGGGTGGTCCCGCATGACGTGGAGGTGGCGGTGAAGTCAGAGTCATATGGCCCGAAGCTCGAATGCGTAGAATGGCACCGCGTAAGATAACGGCGAGCGAACGGGTTCAGGATACCCAAAACCCCCCATCTTGAGGAGACGGCGAGTGCCAGAGTCCAAACACCGGAAGAACCGTGGCAAGCACAAGCGAGGTGCGGAATCCTCCGACGAGGTGAGCTCCTCTCCGCTGCGCGACGCTGAATCCTTCAGCTTCAAAGAGCTCGACGCCGACGATGACACCTTGCCCGCCTGGTACAAGGCCACGATGTTCGGCCTGATGATTCTGGGGCTGCTCTGGCTGATCGTCTGGTACGTCTCCTCCGGCCTGCTGCCGGTCCAGGCTGCAGGCAACTGGAACGTTGGGATCGGATTCGGCATCGCCATGGTGGGCTTCATCATGACGATGAAGTGGAAATAGTTCCTGCCGGAACCCGTCTTACCGAGGGCGTGCGGCCGCCGAGGTCCGTGCTTTCTCGGTCAGCTCCGGCATGGGCAGGGCAGAATCTGCCGGAGCGTTGAACGCTCTCAGTGACTCGCCGTACTTCTGCTGCACCGCAGTGCCGATGAGGAAGTCGGCGATCGCGGGGTTCTTCGGCAGAAGCGAGCCGTGCAGGTAACTGCCGATCACATTGCGATGCCGGGCGCCTTCGAACGCGTCCTCATCATTGTTGCCCTCCCCGGTGAGCACCTGGGCCAGGGGCTGGGCCTCTGATCCCAGCCAGGTCTGACCGGAGTGGTTCTCATAGCCAATGATCTGGCCGAACTCCTCGGAGTGGGAGACCACATTGCCGATCAGTCGCCGGTCGGTGCCATGGGTGGTCACATCCAGAACACCGATGCCCTCAATCCGGTGACCCTCGCGGGTCTGGAAATAGTGACCGAAGAGCTGGTAGAGACCGCAGATCATCAACATGGGCACATCCTCGGCTGCAAGGGCGTGCAGACGGTCTGCAATGCTCAGCAGATCCGCCTGAATGCGGTCCTGGCCGGAGTCCTGGCCCCCGCCCCCGACCACCAGATCGACGTCGTCGGGGAACTCGTCACCGGGATCGTAGGTGAGCATGACCGGGTCATACCCGTACCACTGCAGGCGGCGCTTGAGCACCAAGGCGTTGCCGAAGTCTCCGTAGATGTTCATGTCCCGGGGGTAGAGCTGCAACACCCGGATGGGACGCCCGGCGGGGGTCTCAGAACTCATCAGAAGGCCTCCACTTCGGTATAGGAGCTCAGGTGCTTCCGCAGCGCGAGCATGGCGGTATAGGTACAGAAGATGCGCTTGGGCGCATCAGGGGCGGCGCGCAGGAATTCCTCCAGTCCGGTTTTCAGGTCGGGCTCGAGAGCATCGAACCTCACCTCGTCATAAGCCAGGCGCAGCCCCATGTCGTGGGCTCGCACCCCAGAGACCATACGTACGCCCTCGTCGGCGAGAGAGCCAAAGGAGACGTCCCACAGCCAGCTCATGTCCCGGCCGTCGGCATAGTTGTCATTGATGGCGATCATGGTGGCCACGCCGGCCGCCGAGAAGCTGCTCAGCCCCAGGCGGAAGCCGGAGGGATTCTTCACCAGGACCAGGTCCAGGGGCTGGCCGTTGACCACCAGGGACTCGCCGCGTCCGAATGCGGGAGAGACCTCGGCCAGCGAGGCGATCAGAGCGGCCTCGTCCACTGCTGCTCCAAGAGCCATGCGGACCAGGGCCAGCGCTGCAGCCGCGTTATAGGTGTTGTAGGCGCCGTTGACCTTCAGGTCTGTGCTCACGGTCTTCTCACCGATGCGGAAGGTCCCGCCGTGGTTCTCCAGCCCGGTCAAAAGCACATCTGCAGGACGTCCGGTGGCGGTGCTGGTGTGCGCCTCTGAGGACGTGTCGTCGTCGTTCCCCTCAACCGCTTCCACGGCGGCGGTGGTCGCATGCAGCTCGTCGTCACTGGGAAAGTGGTGGCGCAGGGACGCATCCAGGCCGAAGTAGCGGACCTCCTGCCCGCTGAGCGAGTCGGCGATGGCGGCAACCCGAGCGTCCTCGCGGTTGAGCACCACGCCTTCGGTGGTGTGCTCAGCGATGGTGCGCAGCAGGCCTGCCGTGGTGTCGATCTCGCCGAAGCGATCCAGCTGATCACGCATGACGTTGAGCAGCAGCGAGTAGTTGGGGCGCACGGCGCGGACAAAGTGCACCGCATGGGCCTCGTCCAGCTCCAGCACGGCGATGTCAGCATCCAGACGACCGGTCAGGCTCATCTCTCCGAGAAGGGAGGCCACCACACCACGGGTGAAGTTGGAGCCTGAGGAGTTGGTGAAGACTTTCAGCCCCTGACCGCGCAGCAGCTCCACCACCATCTTGGTGGTCGTGGTCTTTCCGTTGGTGCCGGAGACGACGACGACGCCGCGGGGCAGCTTGGCGAGGGTGCGTGCCAGAAACTTCGGGTCGAACTTCTCCACGACGAGCCCGGGGAAGGCTGATCCGGAGCCACCCCGGAGGCGGGTGATTCCGCGTGCTGCTCTGCCGAGTGCGACTGAGACCGGAGTCCTCAAAAGGGCCTACTCCTCGTTGTCGTTGCTGCTGTTGCCATTGCCGTTGCCCCGGCCGTTTCCATTGTTTCCGTTGCCGTTGTTTCCGTTGTTTCCGTTTCCGTTCCCGTTTCCGGAGTCCTCATCGTCGGAGCCTTCATCCGCGGCCTCGTCATCTTCGTTGCCGCCGGAGTCCTCGTCCTCCTCAGAGTCCTCGTCCTCCTCGTCCTCTTCAGGCTCGGGTTCGGGCGCATAGCCTGCGACGATGACGATGGTGGATCCGCTGGGCACGGCCGATCCTTCGGTGACTCGTTCGCCGTTGACCTCCAGACCGATGACCTCGCCGTCAAAGTCGACGTCCTCGGTCTCCACCCATTGCAGCTGGGTGGTGAACCCGGCCTGGGCCAGGACATCCTCGGCGTCGTTGCGCCAGCCGCCGATCAGACCGCTGGGCAGCTCCACGAGTCCTGTCGAGATGACCAGGTCAATGGCGGTGCCGGCCGAGACTTCGGTTCCGGAGGCGGGGTCCGTGGAGATCAGCGCGCCCTCGGGAAGGGACGCATGATTCTCCTCGGAGATCTCCCCGACTTCCAGACCGATGTCCTCCAGTACCGCGCGTACCGAGTCCACGTCCTCACCTACGAGCCCATCGGGCACGGTGATCGAGGCCGCGCCGGTGGAGAGGTAGATGACTACGGTGGTGTCGGGATCCACGGGTGTGCCGGCTTCGGGATCTGTGCCGATCGCATGATCCTCTGGCACCTCCTCATGAGGCTGTTCCTCGATGTCCCAGCTGAGGTTGGCGTCGGTGAGCTCCGCGATGGCTTCCTCACGGGTCATGGAACTGACGTTGGGGACCTCGATCTGATCGTCGGAGCCCAGCATCTGGGCCAGGACATAGCCACCTCCGGCGATGAGTCCAAGCGCCAGCAGCACAAGCAGTACGAGCCAGGGTCCACGACGTCGTCGGGGCGGCTCCTCGTCCTCCCACTGCTCGTAGACGGCAGGATCCTCCGGGGTGCGGGCGGAAAGCGGGGTCCCCACCCCTGCCGGGGCCACCAGGTCATCGAAGGTGCCTCGGCCGCCGCCAGCTCCGACAGCGGCCAGCTCGGTGGTGGGGGCGTCATCGACTTCAATGCCCCGAAGCGCCATCTGCAGCGCCTGGTCGAATTCCTGTGCTGACTGGAAGCGGAACGCCGGATCCTTGGTCAGTGCCTTGGCGACCACCGAGTCCATGGCCGGGGTGATCATGTTATTGAAGTCCGAGGCCCGCGGGGCATCCTCCCGCACGTGCTGGTAGGCCACGGAGACCGGGGTCTCCCCGGTGAAGGGCGGCCGGTTGGTCAGCAGCTCAAAGAGCACGCAGCCCGCTGAGTAGAGGTCGCTGCGGTGATCCACCACTTCACCGCGGGCCTGCTCGGGAGAGAGGTACTGAGCGGTGCCCACCACGGAGGAGGTCTGAGTCATGGTGGAGGCCGAGTCCGCCAAAGCGCGAGCAATGCCGAAGTCCATCACCTTGACCGCGCCGTCATTGGAGACCATCACATTGGAGGGCTTGATGTCGCGGTGGACGATGCCCTTCGCGTGGCTGTAGCCCAGGGCACCGAGAATCCCAGACATGTATCCGGCAGCTTCGCGCTCACTCAGCGGCTTGCCCAGGGCGTGGTCGATCTTCTCCCTCAGAGGTTCGGAGATCACCGGAGCGGTGGGCTCGGCATCTTCGGAGAGCGCCAGCACGTCAGAGGTGTGTGGCTCACGTCCGCCGGTGCGCTCGGCGGGCGAGGGGCCGTGCTCCCCATCCTCCCCCGGTGGCGGCGGTGGCGGAAGGTGTGCGTCACCGGTGGCCTCAGAGGAGGCAGAGGAGGGTGTGCCGTGGAGAATATGCCGCAGCGTGACGCCGTCGACGTACTCCATCACGATGTAGGGACTCTTCAGCTGCTGGTGCTGGTCCTGCTCCTCGACCTGAGTCTGCCCGGTGTCATAGACGCCGACGATGTTGGGGTGGTTCAGGGAGGCCGATGACTGAGCCTCACGGCGGAACCGGCCTTGGAACTGAGGATCCCGGGCGAGGTCCGGGCGCAGCATCTTCACCGCGACGGCACGGTCCAGGGACAGATCGTGGGCAAGGTAGACGTCAGCCATCCCGCCGCGGCCGATGAGCTTCTCAATACGGTAGCGGCTGTTCAGTACGCGCTGCTGGCTGTCAGTCATAGAGTCGGTCCTGCTATCGATCCTGGCCCAGATGGTGTCGAGTTTCCAGTCAGCACGATGAAGGTGCCTCGAGACTGCGGCCTCGGTGAAGGGATCTCAGTCTGACCGATCAGGGAACTGGTCTGGGTGGGTGCGGGGGTTGAGGTGGCGGTGGGAGAGCCAGCGGTGGGTGTACCCCCGGCGTCGGTGCTGCCGCCGTCGTCTCCGTCGCCGCCCGGTGCCGTGGGGCTGTCCGTCGGATCCGGTTCGGGCTCCGGGTCCTCCGGCGGCGGCGAGGTGGTCTGGGTCGGAGTGGGCGACGGCGTCGTGGGAGTAGGTGCAGGCGGTGGTGGGGCCTGCGTCGGTGTGGGTGCCGGGACGAACGTCTGCGGAGGAGTCGGCGCCGGCGGCTGATCCGGCTGGGGCTGCGACTCCGGTGCCGAGTAGAACAGCGTCACCGTGGCGCCGGGAGGAATGGCACCGGTGGGAGCCACCCGTGTGACGGTTCCCTCCGGCTCGGTGGAGTTAGGCATCGGTTCGGGCTCCACCTCCAGGCCCTGCTCCTGGAGGATCTCAGTGGCCTCCTCCAGGGGTAGTCCCACGAGATCCTCCTCCACGACCTCGACCAGATCAGGTTCGGTGATGAAGGTCTCGGTCACGGTGGGCTGAGGTTCCGGGGTGGGCTGAGGATCTTCGGCGTCCTGCTCGGAGGCGAAGAGGGGCAGGATGAAGTTTCCGGCCAAGGCCAGGGCAATCACCGTGATGAGGCCGATGAGGGGCCAGCGCCAGCGGGAACCGGACGTGGTGCTCTCCTCCTCGGCCGCCGAGGGACGCTCAGCGCGGCTGCCCGCCGCGGAAGCGCCACCGGCGGCCCCGCCAAAACCCGCTCGGGATCTCACCTCCTCGGGTTGGGACGGAGTCGAGGCTGATGGTGCCTCATCCCCTGTTCCCGGGGTGATCACGCTCGTTGCGGCCGTGGGCGCCGCCAGACCCATCACCTGGGTGGGGGCGTCCGAGTCGCCGTCGTAATCCAGGTGGTTGAGCATGGCCGGCACGGCTTCCACCGCAGAGTCCAGGTCATTGCGCAGCAGGGCCTCGGCGGCGTCAGCCAACTTGGTGGCATTAGCCGGGCGCTGGTCCGGATCCTTGGCCAGCATCGACATGATGAGCGCCTGGACCGGCTCAGGAATGTCCTCAGGCAGCGGCGGGGGAGGGTCATTGACCTGTTTGAGGGCAATGGCAATCTGTGATTCCCCGGTGAAGGGACGGCGGCCGGCCAGCGCCTCGTACCCGATGACGCCCAGGGCGTAGATATCGGAGGAGCCGGTGGCGTGCTGGCCCGTGGCCTGCTCCGGCGAGAGGTACTGCACGGTGCCCATGACCTGACCCGTGGCGGTCAGCGGTACCTGGTCTGCCAGACGGGCGATGCCGAAGTCGGTGATCTTCACCCTCCGGGTAGGGGTGATGAGCAGGTTCCCCGGCTTCACATCGCGATGGACCAGGCCCTGGTCGTGGGCGACCTGCAGGGCACGTCCGGTCTGGGCCAGGATCGACAGGGTCTTCTCCCATGGCATGGTCCTGTCCTTCTCCAGGATCACGCTTAAGGGGCGGCCCGGCACCAGCTCCATGACCAGGTATCCGGAGCCGGCCTGTTCGCCGTAGTCGTAGATGTCGGCGATGCCCGGGTGGTTCAGCAGTGCCGTGTGCCGTGCCTCCGCGCGGAAGCGCCGCAGGAAGGCCTCGTCCCCGGTGTACTCCTCCTTGAGGATCTTGATGGCCACAGTGCGGCCGAGCACCTCGTCGTCGGCCTTCCAGACCTCACCCATACCGCCGATGGCGATGCGTTCAGTGAGCTTGTACCGCTCACCCATGGTGATTCCAACGGCTGGTCTCATTCGGTGATCACCGCCTCCAGCATGGTGCGAAGCTGCGGCCCCACCAATGAGGTGCCGGTCTGATAGTCGATGCGCTCGTAGACGATGGTGACCGCGTACTGCGGGTCATCGGCGGGCGCGAAGCCGGTGATCCAGGTGTTGTACACGCCCTCTTCGCCGGTCTCGGCGGTTCCCGTCTTGGCCGCGATCTGGAAGCGGTCGGACTGGGCGGACTGCGCGGTGCCGGAGTTCACGGTCTCAACCATCATCTCGGTGATCTGCTCGGCCACGTCCTCATCCGTGACGTCATGGAGCACCTCGGGGCCGGGCTGGTCCAGAATCTGGAGGTCCGAGCCGCGGATGACCTCCACGAGCTGCGGGTGCATCATGGTGCCCCCGTTGCCGATGGCAGCGGCCACCAGATTCATCTGCAGGGGCGTGGCGCTGACGCTCTGCTGGCCGATGGCGCTCTGGGCCAGCTCAGCCTCGCTGGTCATCTCACCGAAATGCGAAGCCGTGACATCCAGCGGGATGCTCAGGCTCTCATTCCAGCCGAAGCTCTCCGCGGCATCCCGGATGGCGTCCTCGCCCAGCTCCATGGCGGCTTCGGCGAAGGGGGTGTTGCAGGACTGGGCGAAGATCCAGATGAAGGGCGCCTCACTGCGCTGGTGGCAGTTGCCGGTGACCAGGTTGGGCAGGCGGTGGTTGGACTGGGGCAGCTGGATGGAGTCGGGGTTCTCCAGCTCCGTGTCCAACTCATAGTCGCCGGATTCCAGCATCGCGACGGCGTCGACGATCTTGAACGTGGAGCCGGGGAAGATCGGCTCGTTGATGGGCCGGTACTGGTACATCCGCAGGCCCTCGATGGCCTCGACGCGCTCCTTGTTCTGGGTGTACTCCTCGCTGTTGTGCACCGCCATGTGGTTGGCGTTGAACGTGGGCTTGGAGGCCATGGCCTTGATGTCGCCGGTGCGGAGGTCGGTGACGATGATCGAACCGCGCGTGCCGTCGGGAATCTGGTCGAACGCTAGGCGCTGCAGCTCGCCGTCGAGGGTCAGCTCCACCTGGGCGCCCTCCATGGTCTCCCCGGTGAAAAGCGCAGTGATGCGGTCAAAGAACTGCGAATCGGACTGGCCGGAGAGGTACTCGTTGAGAGAACGCTCCAGACCCGTGGGGCCCTCGGAGATGGAGTAGAACCCGGTGATTCCCGAGTAGAGCTCCGAGTCGTGGTAGACCCGCTGATAGTCGAACTGGCCGGAGTCCGTGGGCACGGACTCGGCAATCGGACTGCCGTCCACGGTGATGGGCCCGCGGGGGGCGCCGCGATCGGCGATGATCTGCCGAGCGTTGTTCTCGTTGCGGTTCAGCTCATCGGTCAGCGCAACTTGGATCACGCTGAGGGCGGCGAAGAGCGTGACGAACATGGCCACAGAGACCACCCAGGTGTGGCGGATGGCATTGTTCACTGGTGCTCACCTCCCCGGCGCAGGGGACGAGCCGGCGAGGACGGCGGGGCAAAGTGCTGGGTCTGCTCTGCGGGTGTCTCGGGGCGCGCGGAGCGGCGATCCCGGTGCAGGCGATCCTCAGTGCCCGAGGCTCCCTCGCCGGAGGTGTTGACCATGGGACCGACCACGATTGGGCGGCGCGCAGCATGGGAGATCAGCAGCACGATCGCCACAATGATCCAGTTGGCCAGCAGCGCGGAACCGCCGGCGGAAAGGAAGGGAGAGACCAGCCCGGACATCGGGATGACGCGGGTGATGCCCCCGACGACGACGAAGACCTGCAGCACCAGCACCACGGCCAGACCGCTGGCCAGGAGCTTTCCGAAGTGGTCGCGTGTGCCGATAGCGGCGCGCATGTAGCGGGAGAAGAGGATCAGATACAGCAGCAGCATGGCGGAGAGGCCGATGAAGCCCAGTTCCTCACCGAATGCCGCAATGATCATGTCGGAGTTGGCCAGGGCCACCATCTGCGGGGTGCCGTGCCCCAGACCCGTGCCGGTCAGGCCGCCGTGTGCTAGGCCGAACATGCCCTGGACGATCTGGTGGGAGCCGCCCACACGCTCGTAGACCTCTTGATCGAAGGCGTTGAGCCAGATCTCTACGCGCTGCCGGAAGTGCCACACCAGGTGGTAGGCCAGGAACGCGCCGATGGTGACGAACACTCCGCCGATCGCGATCCAGGAGAACCGGGAGGTGGCCACGTAGATGACGGCCACGAACAGGCCAAAGAACATCAGGGCGTTGCCCAGGTCGTTCTGGACGATGAGCACTCCCAGGGCCACCAGCCAGGCGATAAACAGCGGCGCCAGGTCGCGCACCCGAGGGAAGGTGAGCGGACCAATCTTCTTGCCCGCCAGAAGAATCAGATCCCGGTTATTGGCCAGGAATCCCGCGAAGAAGATGGCCAGGGTGATCTTGGCCAGCTCACCGGGCTGGAAGGACATGCCTCCGATGCTCACCCAGACGTTGGCGCCGTAGACCTCATCGCCCAGACCGGGCACGATCGGCAGCAGCAGCAGGACGATGGAGGCCACCAGGGACAGATACGTGAACTGCCGCAGACGGCGGTGATCCTGCAGGACCCACAGCACCACCACGGCCACGACCATGGACAGCGCGGTCCACATCAGCTGACGGTCTGCGACCCCGCTGTAGGCGGAGGTGAAGTCCAGCCGGTGGATCATGGCGATACCGAGGCCGTTGAGCGTCACGACGATGGGCAGGATGAAGGGGTCTGCGTATTTGGCGCGCAGGCGCAGCACCACGTGGAATCCCAGGGCCAGGCCGGCCTGAATGGCGCCTTCGGTCCAGTAGGCGGTGCCGATTTCTTCATCCAGAGTCAGCCCCACCAGCACCTGGGCACCGATGCCGATGGTCAGGGCCATGAGAAGCAGCACCAGCTCCACGTTCCGCCGCGGCTTGGGATGATCTCCCTGGTGCCCGTGGGAGCCGTGCCGGGATCCCTGACTCTGGGGAGCCTGGTGGGCGGTCTGGGTCTCGCTCATGCGTCCTCACCTGCCTCGGCGTCCGTCTCGGTCTCTTCCGGGCTGGGGGAGTCGGTGGGCTCGCTGGGAGCCTCAGTCTCCTCGTCCTGGGCCTCGGTGTCGTCGTCGTCCTGCGCGTCTTCCTCGGGCTCAGGCTGTGTGGCGCGCAGGGTGCCTCGCAGGTTCTCCACGATTCGCTCGGCGTCCGCCCGGTCGTCTGCAGGGATGCCTCCGACCACCCGGTCGCGGTGCAGCGGGGCGAGCTCCTCGATGGTGAAGCCGGCGTGCTCGTCGACCTCGGAGAGGGTGATGGGGCCCAGCGACTGGGAGACGCCGGTGTAGATGGCCACTTCGCCGTTGTCCTCGCCCACGTAGTACTGCGTCTGGGTCCAGACATACCCCAGGAAGGTCACCACGGCGATGAGCAGGGCAAGCAGAGCCACAAAGGTGGGCAGGAACCAGGAACGACGACGTCGGGTCGTCTCGAGCGCTTCGAGATCCTCCTCGTCGAGCTCGTAGTCCTCGACGAGCTCCTCGTCATCCTCCTCCGGGCTCTCCTGGGAGGGAGCCGTGGTCTCTGCGGGGGCTTCGGCTGGGGTTTCCTGCGGGGACAGCTGCTCCGGCTGGGGCTCGCCGAGCATCTCGGAGTAGGTGTGCCGCACGGGCTTCAGGGGCTGACCGGTCAGCAGCGGGACGGGGTGCTCATCCACGTTGCGGGGGATCACCGGGATCACGCCGGTCTCGGTAGCCTGCACCGCTGCGCCCACCAGGGTGTGGGGGCGGACCCCGAGCTTGCGCTGGACCATGGCGGCCGAGAGGGGAGAAAGCTCTCCCTCCTCAGGGCTGTGACCGGAGAGGGCCTGGGTGTTGACGACCGGGACCAGCTCAAGCTCCATGGTCTCGTCATGCGGCGGGTGGGAGTAGGAGGAGGCGGCAGCCACGGCTTCCTCGCTCAGGGGCACCGTGTCATTAGCAGCCAGGGCGTCCTCGTCGGCCTCCACGACCTCCAGGCAGATGACAGTGACGTTGTCCGGGGCACCGCCCTCCAGGGTGAGGTCCACCAGGTCGTCGACGATCTGCTCCAGCGAGGCCCCGGAGCGCAGCTTCTGCTCAATCAGCCGGTCGGAGACCACGGCGTTGAGTCCATCGGAGCACAGCAGCCAGCGCTCGCCGGCTTCCAGCGGGAAGCTGGTGATGTCCAGCTCCGGAGAAGCGTCGACGTCGCCGAGCACGCGCATCAGCACATTCTTGTGCGGGTGGTACTCGGCGGCCTCCGGGTCCAGGCGTCCTTCGTCCACTAGGCGCTGGACAAAGGTGTGGTCGGTGGAGACCTGCCGGAACCGGCCCTTCTTCAGCCGGTAGGCGCGGGAGTCGCCGATATGGGCGAACTGCAGCCGGTCCTCCGTGATGAGGGCGGCGGTGATGGTGGTGCCCATCCCCGCAAGCTTGGGGTTGGTCTTGACCAGTTTGTTCAGAAACGCGTTGGCGGTCTGGATCTCGTCCGGGAGCACGGTGTCCGGCTCGGCAAAGCCGCGGGCGTCCAGATGGGCCAGGTCCAGCACGGTGGAGGCACTGGCCACATCGCCACCGGCATGACCGCCCATACCGTCGGCGACGACGGCAAAGTAGCGGCCGGCGTACCCGGAGTCGTCGTTCTTGGAACGGACGGCTCCGGCGTCGGACCGGGCGGCAAAGCGGAAGACTAGGGCCATGGTGGGCTTAGGTCCTCAGTTCCAGAACGGTTTTTCCGATGCGGATGCGGTCACCGGGCTCCACAGTGGAGGCCCGGGTCAGCTGCTCTTCGCCCAGCCAGGTCCCGTTAGTGGAGCCGAGATCCTCCAGGAACCACCGGGAACCCTGCGGGAAAAGTCGGGCGTGCTTGCCGGAGGCGTAATCGTCCTCCAGCACCAGGGTGCACTCCTGCGCCCGTCCGAGCATGATCGGGGCCGAGCCCAGCTCCACCTCGGTGCCCACGAGCGGACCCTCGGAGACCACCAGACGGCGGGGGCGAGGGCGCGGGGTCTGGCCGGTGTTGTGGATGGTCGGGGGTGTGCCGCCGCCGGCATGGGCGGAAGACGGTCTCGCAGCGGGTCGCGGCCCGCCGGAGCCGTTGCCGCCGCTGTGAGCGCGGGTGCGAGAGCGCTTCGAGACCATCATGTCGCGGCCCTGGGCCCCAATGATCGAGATGATCAGGATCCAGAGCAGCAGGAGCAGGCCGAACTGCAGAACGGTGATGGCAAGTTCACTCATGGGCGCTCACTCACTCGCCGAGGCGAAAGCGCAGCCGGGCCTGTCCCAGGGCGATGAGTGCGCCGTCGTAGAGCTCGGCGTCACCGGTGGCGGGGGACAGCGGCTCGCCGTTGACGTAGGAGCCGTTGGTGGAGCCCAGGTCGCGGGCGTACCAGCGGCCCCCGGCGTAGATCACTTCCAGATGCTTACGCGAGATGCCGGTGTCGGCGATGGTGATGTCTGCGCTGGAGGAGCGGCCGATCACGGTGGTGCCCTCCGACAGGGTGTGGTTGCGGCCCTCGTGCTCCAGGGTGGCGACACGGTCTCGGACGCGAGAAGCCGAGCGGCTCATGGCCTGCGGCAGGGCGGCCGTGGCAGTGGGGCCGGCGGCCGGGGCGTGAGAGGGACGGGGCACCGACGGGGCGGAGGTGCGCACATCGGCATCCGTCTGCGTTTCGATGCTCATCTGTCCGCGCTTGAGCTCGGTGTTCTTCACGAACGTGGCCTTCACCGGGCCCAGCAGGGAGTAGCCCTGAGAGTCGGCGTGGCGGATGATCTCATCGCACAGCTCCTCGGCCAGGGCGGTGCCGTACTTCTTGGCCTCGGCGAAGTCCTCCTCGGAGAGGCGGATCTTGTAGAGGTTGGGGACCAAGCTGTGCCCGTCAGCGACGTTGCGCACGTCTGCGTCCATGTGGCGGCGTACTGCTGTGGCGATTTCCACGGGGCCGAGGCTCCCTCCGCGTCCTGAGAAGGCTCCGCGGACTGCTTTCTCGATCCCGCGCTCCAGGGTGTTGAGCAGGCCCACGAACACCTCCAATCGTTGTCTCTAGCACGCACGTCCCCGGGGGATCGGGGTCAGGCGCACTGCAGGCAGTCTTGCGAAGAGTCTACTGTCTCACCCCTGGTATGGGCGGGCAACCTTCACCCAGGGCGCACAGGATGAGCTTCTGGTCCCGCGTGCATGCGGTGCAACCAGGTGTCGTCGTCGGGGGAGAAGGTGAACGTTCAGTTAATTTCTTAAATTTTGAAATAAACGTGGGGTACTCTTAGTTGGTGAGGGGTAGACCGCACGGAATGGCCGTGCGGTGACGTGTCTGAAGAAGACTCTTAAATCACTGTTCGAAGGAGATCACCACCATGGCAGCAACTCTGACCCCCGGTACCTGGATCCTGGATGCCGCACACTCCGAGATCGGCCTGACGGTCCGTCACGCCGGCATCTCCAAGGTGCGCGCGATCTTCGAAGAGGCCTCCGCCACGCTGAACGTCGGCCAGGACGGTGCCGCTGACGTCAACGCCACGGTGAAGGCTGCTTCCTTCAACTCCAAGAACGCGGATCGCGACGCTCACGTGCGTGGTGAGGACTTCCTGGACTCCGAGAAGAACCCCGACCTGACCTTCGTGGCCACCGGCGTGACTCCCGCCGCTGAGGAGTTCCAGGTCACCGGTGACCTGAGCATCCGCGGCGTGACCAAGCAGGTCACCTTCGACGTCGAGTTCGGCGGCCAGGCCGTGGATCCCTTCGGTGCCACCCGCGCCGGTTTCTCCGCCTCCGCTGTGATCTCCCGCAAGGAGTTCGGTCTGACCTGGAACGCAGCCCTGGAGGCCGGCGGTGTGCTGGTCGGCGACAAGGTCACCCTGGACCTTGAGGTTGCCTTCGTCCTGCAGCAGGGCGAGTGATTCCCGCTCCGTTTCAGGAGCCTAAGCGTGTGAGGCACGACGGCGGCGACGCACGTCACTGATGCCCTCACCTGAGAGCCCCGGTGGTTCCGAAGTGGGCCCCAGAAGTTGGACTAAGTAAATAAGAGTCTAGGCCGCGAGGGTCT
>NZ_JAVKGT010000042.1:0-18919 GCF_031432335.1 Nesterenkonia flava
TGACTCCATGATCCTTTCCCAGCAATGGAGTCTCCATCAAACCCAGGGCGCTTCACGCCGTTTACGCCTACTGGGCTTGCAATCGCAGTCGCCGCGGGCGCGGTGAGCCCGAGGTCATCCGCATGGCTCGCGCACCAGAGGCCCACGACGGCGACGATGGTGGCGAGGAGAAGCGTCGTAGCCCTCATCGTCAAACGTCGCCGCGTCATGCGGGCAGTTCGGAGGGCTTGGAACACAAACCTATTGTAGCGAGAGCACTCTGGACGAGTATGTGAGCGGGCTGCGCGATGCATCTGCCAGCACATCATGGCCGAGACTGCACCGAAGCGGAGAACGAGGGAGCGTTGTGTGCTGGTCGCCCCAGGCGAACTTACCTTACGGCGCCGAGCATCAACGCCAGGACCATAGTCGCCGACGTTGCAAAGGGCATGCGGCGAGGGACGCCGCACCACCGCTGATACGGCCGGCACGGCTCTCTGGAGAATCATCGCCAAGTATCGACTTCCCGAACCCGGAATTAAGCACATCAACTTCGTCCGCTACAACTCCGCCGTGTCCACGATGTCCTGATGCGGAGCTATGTCTGAGATCTCACCCTGTTCTTATGAATGCACGGTGAGCACGACGATGTCGTCGATGTTGGTCGCCGCGAACAGGCCGATCGCTGCGCCGATGGTCGCGAGCATCAGGTGGCCGGTGACGGCGTCGCCGCGGCAACGGCGGGCCTCTTGGCTCGGGCGGCGCGTAGCCCGTTGAGGATCACGATGACCTCCGCGATCTCGTGGACCAGGACCACGACGGCGAGCCCGAGGACTCCGAACAGGGAGAGCGGGAGCAGCGCGATGATGATCAGCAGTGACAGGATGATGTTCTGGTTCATGATGCGCCGTCCGCGGCGCGCGTGGTCGAACGCGCGCGGGATGAGGCGGAGATCGTGTCCGGTGAACGCGACGTCGGCGGACTCGATCGCCGCGTCGGAGCCGGTCGCTCCCATCGCGATGCCGATGTCCGCGGCTGCGAGGGCTGGGGCGTCGTTGATGCCGTCACCGATCATCGCGACCGATCCCGCCTTCGACAGCTCGCCGATCGCGGTCGCCTTGTCTTCGGGGCGCAGCTCCGCACGCACGTCGTCGATCCCGGCTTGCGCGGCGAGAGCGCGCGCGGTGCGGGCGTTGTCGCCGGTGAGCATGGTCACGCCGATGCCCTGGTCAGCGAGGATGCGCACGACCTCGGGAACTTCGGGGCGCAGCTCGTCACGGACGCCGATCGCGGCGACCGGTGCCCCGTCGCGGTGCACGATCACGACGGTCATGCCCTGTTCCTCGAGACCTGCGACCCTGTCGTCAAGTCCGCCGGCGTCGAGCCAGCGAGGGCTGCCGACCGTGGTCCGCGTCCCGTCGAGGGTGCCTTCGATGCCGTGCCCGGCCAGCTCGGTCACATCTGTAGCCGCGGGAGCGTCGGGTGCGGCGGCGCTGATCGCCGCGGCGAGGGGGTGCGTGCTGTGCTGCTCCAGCGCGGCCGCCCAGGCCAGCGCCTGCGCATCGCTCACGCCGTCGGCGGTGAGGACCGCGGTGACGGCGGGCTCGTTGCGGGTGAGGGTGCCGGTCTTGTCGACGGCGATGTGCCGGACGGTGCCGAAGCGCTCGAAGACCGCGCCGGACTTGATGATCACGCCGAACTTACTGCCCGCGCCGATCGCGGAGACCACCGTCAGCGGCACCGAGATCGCCAGCGCACACGGCGAGGCGGCGACCAGCACGACGAGCGCGCGGGTGATCCACATCTCCGGGTCGCCCAGCAGCGAGCCGATGATCGCGACCAGCGCGGCGAGGATCAGCACGCCCGGGACGAGCGGGCGCGCGATCCGGTCGGCGATGCGGGCACGATCGCCCTTCTCTGCCTGGGCCTGCTCGACCAGCTCCACGATCGTGGTCAACGAGTTATCCATGCCCGCCGCGGTCGTCTCGACCTCCAACGCGCCGGCGACGTTGATCGCCCCGGCGGAGACCTCATCCCCGGGTGCGACCTCGACCGGGATCGACTCGCCGGTGATGGCCGAGGTGTCCAGGCTCGACTGGCCCGCCCGGACGAGACCGTCGGTCGCGATCCGCTCCCCGGGGCGCACCAGCATCACCTGCCCGACCGTGAGGTCCTTCGTGGCGACCTCGACCGAGGCTCCGTCGCGCTTCACGGTCGCAGTCTCTGGCACGAGCTTCAGCAGCGCCCGCAGGCCGCCGCGGGCCCGGTCCATCGCCTTGTCTTCCAGCGCCTCGGCGATCGAGTACAGGAACGCCAGCGCCGCTGCTTCCTCAACGTAGCCGAGGATCACCGCCCCGAGCGCGCTGATCGTCATCAGCAGCCCGATCCCAAGCTTGCCCTTCGTGAAAAGGTTCCGGATCGCGCCGGGAACGAAGGTGTACGCTCCGAGCAGCAGGCCGATCCAGAACAGCACCAGAGCCGGGGTGTCTGCGCCGGACCACTCGGTGATCAGGCCGGCGAGGAACGCGACGCCGGAGAAGACCGGCACCAAGATTCCGCGGTCCTTCCACCACGGACGCGCTATCTCCTCAGCCTCGCCGACGGATGTTGTGGTCGGCTCGTCGCAGCCGCACGCCGCGCTCATGCGTCCGCCTCCGCTGCGCAGCAGCCCGGTACCGTGCACGCCGCGTCCACGCACGGCGCCTGCTCGTCCACGGCCAGCGTCACATCCACCAGCGCCACGAGCGCCGCCGCCAGATGCGGGTCGGCGATCTCGTAACGAGTCTGCCGCCCCTCGGGCTCGGCAACCACAATGCCGCAATCGCGCAGACACGTCAGGTGGTTCGAGACATTCGAACGGGTTAGCTCCAATTCACGGGACAGCACCGCGGGGTAGCTCGGAGCATCGAGCAGGGACATCAGGATCCGGGAACGCGTCGGGTCGGCCATGGCCCGGCCCAGCCGGTTCATGACATCGAGGCGTGAAGCAATAGTCAGCATGCACTGAACTATACAGTGGATGCTGACCTGGCGCCAAATCACAGATTCGAGCGCCGGCCTGAGGGCTACGGCATCATTTCGGTGCGGAACCTGGTCACGGCCGATCCCGCACAGGTCCGGTTGCAGTTCCACGTGGATGTCTCGCCCGGTGTTCAGCTGATGCCCGAGTAGGCGTGCAGGCCTTTGAAGAAGAGGTTGACGATGGTGAAGTTGAAGAGCACCGCAGCGAACCCGGTCAGCGACAGCCAGGCGGACTTCGTGCCGCGCCAGCCGCGCGTGGCCCGGGCGTGGATGTAGCCGGCGTACAGCACCCAGATCACGAACGTCCAGACCTCTTTGACGTCGAAGCCCCAGTAGCGGCCCCATGACTCGTTCGCCCAGATCGCCCCGGCGATGAGGGTGAATGTCCAGAAGATGAATCCGAGGATCGCGAAGCGGTAGGCGAGCGTCTCGAGCGCGTCGGAGTTCGGGAGCGTGCGGAGATAGCCGCGCCCTTGCTCGACCGACCCTTCCCCCTGCGCTTGCAGGCGTTCGCGCCGTGCCCGCAGCAGTTGCATGGTGGAGAGCCCTGCTGCGATGGCGAACAGCGCGGTCGCGAGCGATGCGACGAAGACATGGATGATGAGCCAGATGCTCTTGAGTGGATCCATCAGCGGCGTCACCTCGACGTAGAAGGACATCGCCGACCCACCGAGGAAGAACACGACCATGCCCGCGATGAACACCCCGAGGAACCGCAGATCGAACCAACGCACGGCCGCCAGGTAAACGGCGATGATGAGCAGGGTGCCGATTAGCGCGAACTCGTACATGTTCGCCCACGGCACCCGCTCGGCCGCCACGCCGCGCGGGATCGTCGCGGCGAGGTGGAGGACGAAGCCGAGCCCGGTGAACGCGATGGCGAGGCGCGCCCAGTATCGGCGAGACCGCTCCGAGGCCGGCACTCGCAGACTCGGCTCGGCCGGTTCGGGGGCGGGCGGCGCGGGGGCGGCGCCCGTCGCAGCTCCCACGAGCACCGTCCCGCGCTGCTTTGCGGGGGCGAGGGATGCGCGCTGCGAGAGGTCGTAGGCGAAGGCGACGAACGCGAGCACATAGAGTGTGATCGCCGACCAGACGGCGATCACGGAGAACTCGTCGAGTGCAGTTTGCAGTTCGAGATGGCGAATTCAGGGGGTCAGCGCAACGTCCTCGTGAGATAGTCCGAGAACTACTCACCAGGAGGACGCCGATGCAGGGTAAGCATGGACATCTCAGTCAGGAACAAAAGCAGCTTGCTCTGAGGCTCCACAAACAGGGGTGGAAGCTCGTGGAGATCGCTCGCGAGATCGGGTGCAGCGCTCCACTGGTCGGCCTGATGGTGCGGACTGGTCGGCATCTCGAAGCCAAGCCTTATGGGTGGGAACCTCGCCGTGGGTACTTGAGCATCAGAGAGCGGGAACAGATCATGGTCGGGCTCGGCCGTGGCGACTCGCTGGGCCTGATCGCCGAGGCGCTGCAGCGCTCAGTGTCCACGATCAGTCGGGAAGTCGCTCGAGGTGGCGGACGGGCCTCTTATTCCGCATGGTGGTGTCATGAGAACGCCCGCGCCAAGTCCCGGCGCCCGAAGCCGATGAAGCTGCATTCTGAGCGCCTGGCGTACGAAGTCACTGAACGCCTGGAACAGCTATGGTCGCCACAGCAGATCGCATCGCGGCTACGGTTGGAGTATCCCGATGATCCTGAGATGCATGTGAGCTACGAGACGATATACCAGAGCCTCTTCGTCCAGGGGCGCGGCGCTCTGCGCCGGGAACTGACACGGTGTCTGCGTTCTGGCCGGACCGCGCGGAAGTGCCGCACTGGCACCGAACGCCGCGGCCGTCTGCCCGGAATGGTAATGATCAGTGACCGGCCCGCTGAGGTGGAGGACCGTGCTGTTCCAGGCCATTGGGAAGGCGATCTGATCTTAGGAGAGAACAGTCGCAGCGCTGTAGGCACGTTAGTGGAGCGGCACACACGCTTCACCCTGCTGCTGCATCTTCCCGAGGGCAAGAGCGCGCCCCAGGTCGAGCAGGCGATGCGCGAAGCGATCACATCGCTTCCAACGAGGTTGGCTCAGACAATCACCTGGGACCAGGGCGCCGAAATGGCCCAGCACGTGGAATTCACTACCGCCACGGGCATCCCTATCTATTTCTGCGATCCTCGTTCGCCCTGGCAACGAGGATCCAATGAGAACACCAACGGACTGCTGCGCCAGTACCTGCCCAAGGGCACCGACCTGAGTCGTCACAGCCGCACCGAATTGGAAGCGATCCAGGCCAGTCTCAACAGTCGACCACGAAAGACCCTTGGCTACAGGACCCCTGGAGAGAAGCTCACGGAACTCCTTGCGCTGACCCCTTGAATTCGCCATCTCATTAGCCCGGCGCAGCTCACGGTTCTCCTGCTCCAAAGCCTTCTCCCGCTCAGTCTGCTCGGTAGTGGTCCCCGCCACCTGGCCGGTGTCGATCTCAGCCTGCCGGACCCATTTACGCACTGACTCAACACCGAATCCCAGCTGATCCGCTACCCGCTTGACCGAACCGTTCTTAGTTCCTAACTCTTCACGCAGCTGGAGGACCATCCGCACTGCTGCTTCCTTCTCCTGCTGTGAGTACCGCCGCGTAGAGGCGACTCCGGGATTCTTCTGCTCTGGCATGACTCCATGATCCTTTCCCAGCAATGGAGTCTCCAACAAACCCAGGGCGCTTCACTTCCTCGTGTTTTCTCGTAAGTTTGTCTCATGAGGGCACGGATGCTGGGCTTCTTTGGGGCGGTTGCTATGGGGGTGTCTGCCTGCAGTGCTGGTCACGATGTTCCGCAGTCGCCTCCAAGTGCCTACGCGGTCACCGCGAGCGAGTCTGCCCACGTAGACCCTCAGGATGAGGGTTCCTACCCCGGACCTGACTACGTTCCCTCCGGGGTCCGGACTGGCCCCATCGGTGACCGTGAGCTGGTGGATAGTGAGCGCTTTACCGAGAACATCCCCACGGAGCGCTTCACGGAGGCGAACGTGGCGGAGGGGGCAAGCATGCCGGAGTGCTTCGCTGAGTGGTTGGAAACACACGTCCTCTGGGTGGAGGAGGGTTCTCGCTTAAGCGAGGCCAGAATGGCGCAGTACTGCCCGGCGGATGAGGTGGTGGTCGAATGCAGCGACCCCTCCGCCCTTGCAGCCAATGCCGGCCACGTCCCTGCCGGGTGGCCCCAGAACTGGACGGAAGGCGAACCTCTCCCTGATCCCGAATGCCACCCTGATTTCATCGAGATGCGTGCTTGGGACCTGTTTGATGAGTTCCACCTCTGCTGTGAAGGCCTCGAGACCAGTACGGTGATTCGGCACCCAGGAATGAGCGAGCAGGAGATCTACGACCGGCACTGGGAAGCCTCACGGGCCAGGGCCGAGTGGGAACCGTGGTAGACGATGCATGAGTCAAGGGAGTCCGTAGCCGCCGCCCGCGTCACCGTCGGCTGCTGGGTCAGCAGTCGCTAGAGTCGGGAGCATCTTTGCCAGCGAGTACGGATAACAAATGCTCTGGCTGGAAGGACTCGCTGTGCTTCGTCGTCCTAGCGCTGGTGCGTCTGGTATGGGTTTTTACCGCGCTTGTGATGCTGAGCTTTGCGGGGCTGTGGGAGAAATACGCGGTGCCTTGGCTTGCAGGCCCACCACCAGGTTAGAGGTTCAAACTTTCCTGGTCAGACAGCAGTGCGGCGAGAAGCTTCGCCATGGTCAGCCTCTACGGTCTCACCGCCGAAGTCGAAGCACTCCCAGCTCAAGCCGCTGGTTCATGACTGCTTACTTTAGCCCTTGCGGCACTGTAGCGGCTTCCTGCGCCAGCGGCTCAGCCGGGTCGCCCAGGCCGCGGCTGCGGTACTGGGCGCGGTAGCGGTCAAAGACGGCCGTGGCGGCCACCATGGTCAGGGCCGAGCCCAGCATGTGCAGCCACACCAGCCCGATGGGCAGGCCGGTCCAGTGCTGCCAGTAGCCGATCACGCCCTGGAACAGGATCACGGCGACCAGGAACCATGCGGCACGACGCTGGGCCCCAGAAGTCTGCAGCGTGGCCTGACGGATTACCAGCACGACGGCGGCAGCGCACAGTACATACACCGGCACCACATGCATTCGTGTCACCAGCTCTGCGTTGAACTCATGCCGGGGTGATCCGGGATCACCTGCGTGGGGTCCGGTGCCGGTCACGACGGTTCCCAGCACCACGGCAGCCCAGGCTGCCGCCAGAATGATTGGAGCCAGCCCGCGGGTCAGACCGTCGCGCCCCCCATTGACCAGTGGCAGCGCCGGTGACCCATCACTGGCGACTTCATGCCGTACACGATTGAGCAGCATGGTCGCGACCATCACCAGTCCCGCCGAGGCCAGGAAGTGCAGAGACACCACCCAAGGGTTGAGGTTGGTCCAGACGGTAATTCCACCGATCACGCCCTGGAGCGGGATGCCGGCCAGAATAATGATCGACATGACCCCCAGCGGCTTATGCGTACGCCACAGCCGCACCACCGCGAGGAACATGGCGGCACAGATGGCAATGAGCACATAGGTCAGCAGTCGGTTGCCGAACTCAATGGCTCCGTGCATGCCCATCTCCCGGGTGGCAGTCCACGAGTCGGCAGTGCAGCGTGGCCACTCCGGGCATCCAAGCCCAGAAGCGGTGAGTCGCACGGCCCCGCCGGTGAGGATGATGCCGATGTTGCTGATCAGCGTGGCCCAGGCCAGCACCACGGTGGTGCGGGTAATACGGGTGGGGAGCTTCTGACGAAGAGCTTCGATCATGGAGGAGTCCTTCTCGATTATTTCCACGTAAACCAGCGACGGGCAGCCAGCACGGCCAGTACGGCCCAGCCAGCGAGGACGATGAGCGCCGTCACCTGCGCTGCGCCGTCCAGGGTGGCGGTGCGCAAGGCCTCGCCCAAGGCGGCCGACGGCAGGAGGATCAACAAGCCCGCGATTCCGTCAAGGGACAGCGGGAACACGGCACCGCCAGCCGCGCCCATGAGCACCCAGGCCACATTCGTGACAGCCAGGGTCGCCTCAGCGCGCACGGTTCCGGCAATCAGCAGCCCCAGCGCCGTGAATGCCGCAGCACCCAGGACGACGCCGAGAGCCAACCACGCGATCCCGGAGATCTCGGGGGACCAGCCCAGGGCCAGACCTGCACCGCCGAGAACCAGCAGTTGAATCACCACGACCACCAGGACGGCCACCGCCTTGCCGAGTATCAGCCCCACCGGCCCTAAGGGGGTCGTGGAGAGATACGCCAAGACCCCGTACTGGCGCTCAAAGCCGGTGGCAATGCCCTGACCTGTGAAAGCCGATGCCATCACCGCCAAGGTCAGCACGCCGGGGGTGACGATGTCGATACTGGGGGTGGAGCCATCAGTGATGAGCTCCAGCCGGTGCACCCCAAAGAGCACCAGCAGAGGAAGAATCAGGGAGACGAGCAGCTGCTCACCGTTGCGCAGCACGTTCTGGGTCTCATAGAGACCGTGGGCCAGTACGCGCGTGATGACTGGTGCGGGGGCCGGGATAGCCTGCGGGACGGCGTCGTCGTGTGCGGAAGCGGTCATGCTCATGGGGTAGAGACCTCCCAGAAGACATCTTCGAGAGTGCGGGCTTCAAAGCTGATCTCGGCAGGCATGAGGTCCATGGCTTCCCACCACTGACTCAGGGCGTTGAGCTGCTGGGGCGAGGTGACTCCGTAGACGGCCCACCGCGCACCGGCTTTATTGCTGGCGTCGCCGTCGAGTTCCAGCGGCAGCGGCGCGGACTCGAGCTCGGCCCGGGTGAGTATGCGAGGACTGGCAAAGACCAGCCGGCGGGAGGTCGGTGCTGCATCATCCTCATGGGAGGAGGAATGACCGTTGGTCAGCTCTGCCACCGTGCCGTGACGCACGACGACGCCGTCCTTGAGAATGAACACGGAATCGGCCAACCGCTGGGCCTCCTCCAGCAGATGGGTGGTCAGCACAATCCCCAGGCCCAGTCCCCGTAGATGCTCGATAAGCTCGAAGACCATCTGCCGGGACTGCGGGTCCAGCCCGGCGGAGGGTTCATCCAGGAACACCAGTTCCGGACGCCCCACCAGCGCAGCGGCCAGCGCCACGCGTTGCTTCTGTCCGCCGGAGAGCCGCCGAATATTAGTGGTCAGGAAACTGCCGAGATCCAACCGGTCAATGAGGTCAGTCAGCGGCCAAGGGTCGCGGTGCAGGCGAGAGACATGGGCGAGCAGCCGTTTGGGCTGCACCGACTGGGGGAGACCGCCGTCCTGAAGCATGACCCCCACCCGGGCGCGCAGCTGGGCACCGGCCCGGAAGGGATCCTGCCCCAGTAGGCGTACCTCTCCCGCGGAGGGGCGCAGCAGCCCCTGCGCGCAGGAGAGCGTCGTGGTCTTGCCCGCCCCGTTGGGGCCGATCAGGGCGGTCACTTCACCGCGCCGGGCCGTGAGGTCGACGCCGGCAAGAATCTCCTTGACCGCGGCGCCTTCTGCCCCCCGGCGTCGAGGACCGGAGCCGACGGCATAACGCACTTGGGTCAGGGTGAGGCAGGCGGCTTGCTGGGGCACCATCACATTCTACAGTTCTACACGGCGTAGAAAACGGCGACTCGACTCAGGATGACGAGCGACGACGACGAGAACCGCCTCCGCTGGGCGCGCCCTGGCGAGAACCGGGGCGCACTGCGCCGCCGTGCTCACCCGAACCGCTGCGCCCGCCTGAGCCGCCGCGCCCGCCGCCGGAGCCACCACGGCCACCGGCGCTTCCGCCACGTCCTGCGTTGCTGCGTCCGGATCCGCCGCGACCGGCGCCGGGGCGTCCGGAGCCAGCGGGACGTCGTCGGCCCTGCTGTGGGGCCGGGGCCGGTGCGGGCTCCACATAGGGAGCAAAATCGCCCACCAGTTCGGTGACCTCGGCAGAGTCACTGGTCACGGGCACGGGCCGGGTCTTCACCGCGGCTTTACGCAGCAGAGTCTCAGTGTCGGAGCGCTGCTCGGGGAGCATCACGGTGACCACGTCGCCGCTACTGCCGGCGCGCGCTGTACGGCCGGAACGGTGCAGATAGGCCTTGTGCTCTGCTGGCGGATCCACGTGCACCACGAGCTCCACGTTGTCCACGTGCACCCCGCGGGCTGCTACGTCCGTGGCGACCAGGACTTTGACCTCTCCGGAACCGAAGGCGGCCAGGTTGCGGTCACGAGCATTCTGGGAGAGGTTGCCGTGCAGGTCCACAGCGGGTGTGCCCGCGGTGGTGAGCTGCTTGGCCAACTTTTTGGCCTGGTGCTTGGTGCGCGTGAAGAGAATCCGCCGGCCGGTGCCGGAGGCCAAGGTCTTGACCAGGTCACGCTTATGGTCGGGGTGCACTTCGAAGACGTGGTGCGTCATGGCGGGGACGTGGGATGTTGCTTCATCCACGGAAACCAGCACCTCGTCGTGCAAGAAGCGCTTGACGAGCTTGTCAACGCCGTTGTCCAGCGTGGCGGAGAAGAACAGTCGCTGGCCTGTGGGCTGGGTCTGGGCCAGGATTCTCGTGACGCCGGGAAGGAAGCCGAGGTCAGCCATGTGATCGGCCTCATCCAGCACGCTGACCTGCACGTCTTCGAGGGTCAGCGCCTTCTGATTCAGGAGATCCTCAAGACGGCCGGGGCAGGCGACGACGACGTCGACTCCGGCCCGCAGGGCATCGATCTGACGCTTGGGGCTCACGCCGCCAAAAATCGTGGTGGTCTTCAGGCCGTAGGCGGCAGCCAGCGGCTCGAGGACGGCGTTGATCTGAGTGGCGAGCTCGCGGGTGGGCGCCAGGATGAGACCTGTGGGACGGCCGGGACGGCGTCGTGCCTGGGAGCCGCTCGGCGAGTCGGCGCCGAGGCGTGCCACGACGGGAATAGAGAAGGCCAGGGTTTTGCCGGAGCCGGTCTTACCGCGGCCGAGCACATCTTTGCCGACCATGGTGTGCGGCAGTGTCTTCTGCTGGATGGGGAACGCAATGAGTTTTCCGTCGGCGGCCAGGGCCTGCACCAGGGGCGCGGGCACGTTGAGGTCGACGAAAGTGACGGGTGAATCAGAAATGAGAAAGAGCCTTTCGAAAGAGTTCGCCGCAGCCGGAACTCTTCGGGAGTGCCCTACGACGCAGGAGAGCAGCCATTGGGCTGCCTCCAGATCACCCCAGTCTACAGGTGAGGGCGCTGTCCAGGGCGGACGTGCCACGTGATCCTCGACTCAGCCGTCGGGGCCGCGTTTGCGTAGCGTGGGGAGTATGCACTGGGACATTGAGGCGATCCTCTTCGACATCGACGGCACTCTGGTGGACTCCACACCCGCGGTCACGCGGAACTGGCAGACGTGGGCGGCGCGGCACGGACTGGATGCCCAGGAGGTGCTACGTGTGTGCCACGGGCGTCGCTCCCGCGACACGGTGGCAGATTTCCTGCCGGCTGATCAGATCGAGGAAGCGACACGCGAACTGCTGGAGCTGGAGCTTTCCGATATCCAGGGTGTGACGTCTCTTCCCGGAGTGCCGCAGCTGCTGGCCAGCCTTCCGACCGGGCGCTGGGCTGCGGTGACCTCCGGCGCCGAAGAGGTCATGCGCCGGCGTATGGAGGTGGCACAACTTCCCCTACCAGAGGTGATGATCGCCGCAGGAGACGTCGAACGTGGCAAACCGGATCCCCAGGGGTATCAGATGGCGGCGGCAGCACTGGACTGCGATCCTCGACGGTGTCTGGTGGTGGAGGACGCACCCGCCGGGGTCCAGGCGGGTCTCGCAGCGGGGGCGACCGTGCTGGGTGTAGGCACCTCTCACCCGCTCCACGAGCTGAGGGACGCCAGCGTCGTGGTCGAGGATCTCACCGGTGCCCTGGTGGAGGCCGGTTCGGGCACTCTGCGCTTCATCCTGGCGTGATCGTGGGGGCTGATGACCTCGCCCCGAGTGTCCTGGAGAGCGTCGTCAGCGGGAACCTCGCCGAGCTCCGCTACGATTACGGCCATTGAGGGGAAAGCGGAGCCGGCTCGCCGAGCAGCGCCGCTGACAAGGCACGATCGCGTCACCGATGAGCACATCGCGTGGTGAAAGGACGTCATGACCACGCCGAGGAACGCTGCTTCTGCACCAGCACCTGCAAGTACCGGACCGGGGAAAGGCCGCGCCGGACGCTCCTGCTGCGGCTGCCTCGTCCTACTGCTGCTCTTCATCATCGTGCTGGGAGCCATCGGCAATGCTGTGGCACCCACGGAGGCCGACGAACCCACTCCTCAGTCCTCGCCGACGGCCAGTGCCTCCGCTGAGGATGATGAGGGTCAACTCGACGCATCCTCGAGGACGCCCACACCCCGGGAGTCGGGGTCACCATCGCCTTCGCCTACGCCCTCGGCCCGTGCCACGGTGACGCCCAGCCCGACGCCGTCAGCCTCACCGACGCAGGAGAACTCCACCATGACGGCCGTGGTCACGCGAGTCATCGACGGTGACACCCTGGAGCTGGCAGACGGCGAACGAGTGCGGCTTCTCGGCATCGACAGTCCCGAGCGCGGTGAGTGTCATTTCGACACTGCTTCAGCCCGAATGAGCGAACTGGTACTTGGGCAGTCCGTCACTCTCACCAGAGCCGGTGAGGACCGGGACCGTTATGACCGCTTGCTTCGCTATGTTGACGTCGACGGCACCGATGCGGGTCTGACGCTCATTCAAGAGGGTTTGGCGATCTCCCGTTACGACTCGCGTGACGGCTATGGCTATCACCCGCGGCAACCGGACTATGTCGACGCCGATGCGCTGACCCCGCTTCGCACCTGTCCGGTGGAGGCTCCGCCGGTGTCCTCGGAGGCCGCGCCGCAGGCGCCGGTGGGGGAGAATTGCGATCCCAACTACATGCCGTGCGTTCCGGTGTATCCGCCGGACATCAACTGCTCCGACATCACGTTTCCCGTCCGGGTGATCGGCTCTGATGTGCATCGACTGGATGCCGACGGCGACGGCGTCGGCTGCGAAGGCAACGGCTAGTTGGACTCCAGGCTCAGCAGTGCGTGAGGGACGCTACCTCAAGGGGGTGCTTGCATGCCCTCCCAGCGTGAGGGATCACGTGGTTGAGTGGAGTCGCACTGTTTGTGATCGATTTTTTGAGGAGAACCCATGTCTGCAGTTCCTGCTTTGGTGGCCCACACGGCGGATGGACCCCTGGTGCCGGGCACGGTGGAGCGCCGAGAGCCGGGCCCCTACGACGTGGTCATCGATATCCAGTGGGCGGGAATCTGCCACTCGGACATCCACACCGTCCGTGGGGAATGGGGACCGGTACCCTATCCGCTGACCGTTGGTCACGAGATTGCCGGGGTCGTCTCGGCCGTGGGCGCGAAGGTCACGCGCCACCGGGTGGGGGACCGAGTGGGTGTGGGTTGCATGGTGAATTCCTGCCGTGAATGCGACGCCTGCCGGGCGGGTTTTGAGCAGCACTGTGAGAAGGGCATGATCGGCACCTACGGCGCCCCGGATCGGGACGGCACCATCACCCAGGGCGGCTATGCGAGCAGCATTGTGGTCACCGAGGACTTCGTCCTGAGCATTCCGGACGGCCTGGACTTCTCCAAGACCGCACCCCTGCTGTGCGCGGGCATCACCACCTACTCGCCCCTGAAGCACTGGGGGGTCGGGGCCGGGAGCAAGGTCGCCGTCGTGGGAATGGGCGGTCTCGGGCATATGGCAGTCAAGATCGCTCACGCGATGGGCGCAGAGGTGACCGTTCTTTCCCAGACACTGAGCAAGAGGGAGGACGGTCTTGCGATGGGGGCTTCCGCTTACTACGCAACCAGCGACCCGGCTACCTTCGAGACCCTGCACGCGGAGTTCGATCTGATTCTCAACACCGTCTCTGCCAGCGTGGACCTCAATGCGTTTCTGCGGATGCTGCGATTCGACGGCGCCCTGGTCACCGTGGGGGTGGCGGAGAAGCCCATGAGCATCGACACCATGACGCTCTTCGTCAACCGTCGGAAAGTTGCCGGATCCATGATCGGCGGCATCGCTGAGACCCAGGAGATGCTGGAGTTCTGCGCCACGCACCAAATCACCCCCGAGGTGGAGTTCATCAGCGCCGAACAGATCAATGAGGCCTGGGAGAACGTCCTGGCCTCCAAGGTCCGCTACCGCTACGTCATCGATACCTCCACTCTCGCCTCAGCCTGAGGCGCTGCTGGAGAGCGCAGAGCAAACGCCCTCGCGAGCGCGTGCCCCCGCTGCCGAAGCTGGCAGCGGGGGGGCGTAAGGCCCTCAGCGGACGATGACGACTTTGCCGGTGGTCCGGCTGGTTTCCAGCAGCTCATGGGCCCGGGCCAGGGTCTCAGGCGTGAGCCCCTCCAGAGTCTCACCCAGGGTGGTGACCAGCGTGCCGGCGTCGAGCATCTGCGCGACCTGCGCAAGGATCTCGCCCTGACGGGCCATATCCGGGGTCTGGAACATGGTGCGGGTGAACATGAACTCCCAGTGCAGCGCAATGGACTTGGGCTTAAACGCGCTGGTGGGCAGGCCTTCAGGATCATCGATAACCAGCAGGCTGGACTGCGGAGCCATCGCCTCAGCGATCTTATGCTCCTGGCCATCGGTGAACGCGCTGAACGCGTAGTCCACCCCGGCGGGAGCAATGTCCTGCAGCTGCCCCGCGAGGGAGGAGCGATGGTCGATGACGTGATCAGCGCCGAGCTCACGGCACCAGTTCTGGCTCTCCTGACGAGAGGCGGTAGCCACCACGGTGAGGCTGGCGGGCTTATGCGCTGCCACCCGGGAGTCCACCACGTGGTGGGAGGCATTGGTGCCCGGCCGGGTGAGGTCACCTGCGTAATAGACCTCGTCCCCGGGGACGAATCCGCTGACTTCGGCTCCGACGCGGACCACGACGCCGGAGGCATCCCAGCCCAGCACCCGAGGCTGCGGCTGTGGGGCAGCACCGATGCGCACCTTCGTGTCCACCGGGTTCACCGAGACTGCGCGTACCGCCACGACTAGGTCGTGGCGGCCCAGTTCCGGTACCGGCAGGATCTGCGAAGCGAAATGCGGCGTGCCCTGGTCGCCGTCAACGACGACGAGGGCTTCCATGGTGGATGGGGCATCAGGTGTATCAGCCATGCACAGAGCAACCGGATTGCGGCGCAAACCATTCCGATAGTGGCGCAATCATTAGCACGGGGAAGTGCAGACAGTGGGAGGGCCTGAAAGACCCTCCCACTGGTGGGATACGGAAGAGCCCGTAAGGGCCCCTCTTAACGGTTGATGCGCTTGCCGGCGCCGCTCTCGGAGATCTTGCCGTCAACCTTTGCGCCCTTGTAGACGTAGAGGTTGCCGTTGTTCTTCTCGGAGACGTTGCCGTCCACACGGGCGGTCTTGTAGAGGTAGAGGTGTCCCGTACCGGACTCCTGGACGTTTCCGTCCACCTTTCCGGAGATCTTCACCGTTCCGGCTGCCTTTTCGGTGACGTTGCCGTCGACCTCCGCGCCGCGGGCCACCGCGACATCGCCGGCGTCGGCCTCGGTGACGTTCCCGTCAACCTCACCTTCGACCCGCACGGAGCCAGACCCACTTTCGGTGACGTTGCCATCGACCTTGCCCGACTTGGCGATGATGACGTTGCCCTTGCCGATTTGGCGAATATTGCCATCGACAGTGCCCCGGATGGTGACGGTGCCTTCACGCACCGTGATGTTGCCGTCAATGGTGCGTCCTGCCGGCACCGTGTAGTTGCCCTTACGGCTGATGTCGTCATCTGCCATGGCGGCGGTGGGGACTCCGGTGAACAGAACGGCGGCGACGGCACCGGCCGTCACAAGGCGACGAATTTTCATGACATGTGTCCTCTCGGATCGGTCCACGGAGCTGCTCTCCAGTGGATACCTCTGAAAGTACTGAGCCACTGTGAGACGTACGTGAGAGACCGATGAGAAAAGGGTGACGCCGTGGTGAACGAGAGGTAGCGGACAGGTGCAGTCTCAGAGGATCTGATGCGTCCGCAGCAACTGGGCGGCGCGGTCTCTGACGCTGACGTCGCGTACCGACAGGGTGTCGATGAGCTGGGCAGCATGCTGCACGCGCTGAGTCCACTGCTCGCCGCGCTGCTGCGGCCTCGGAGTGAGCTCCAGGTCGTCCAGCTCGCGCCAGGCTGTCACGAGTGCGGTCTCATAGAGACGCTGATCCGCCTGCTCCGCGCGTCCTTCCGTGGCGGTGCCTGCCGAGGCGGGGCCGTCCGAGATGCTGCGGCTGCCGAGCACCGCGACCATATCGAGCCTGGAGAGGTCCAGTCCCAGGGCTAGCTGTTCCAGGCGTCCACGCAGCTCAGACAGAAGCTCACGAGCCTGCCTGGTGCCCCGGCGTCGTCGAACCGTGTCTAGGACGGCGGCGCCGATGAGCAGGAACGTCTGAACTCCCGTCCATACGGTGAGCGCAGTGAGCCAGAAGACCTCCTGGCTGCCGACCTTGGCCGTTTCCTGATGGTTGTACTCCAGCGCACGTCCCAGCTGCGTGAGCTCCCATGAAATGTCATCCCCCAGAAGGAAGTCGTCGGTGGCCAGCACACGGGGTTCAGTCGCGTTGAAGTAGTACGCTCCCAGCCGGCTGTCCACGCCCGTGCTGATCTCACCCGTGAGCGCATACCCCATGGCGAGCTCCCCATCCGGGAGCATCCAGATCGGCAGAATTCCCTGTCCCAGGGCCACATCTCCGGTGCGCTCGTCCAGCACCTGTGGATACTCCTGCGCCACCGTCTGCTTGACCTCCTGGTACGCGAGGATGAGGTCCCCGTAATCCATCTGGAGGTAGTCATCCCAGTCCGGATGAGGGGCGTAGTCGAGGTAGTCCTCCAGGGGCAGCAGGGCCACGGTCAGCTCAAGGTCATCTGGCAGCAGCGCTGCGGTATGGGAGAACCTCAGGGTGGTGTCCATGGAGTCCCGGATGAACTCCAGCGTGAGCGATTCCTCATGAGTGGGCATCTCATAGGTCCTCCGCTGCGGGGACGGCGGCAGGGCGGAGAGGTCCCCGACAATCTGAAGCCCGGCGAGAGGCCGGTCTCCCGTGAGGGTGCGTCCGTAGGTAGTGTTGGGCTGTTCCTGCTGCACCGCCAGTGCTCCGGCAAGAAGTGCCGCAACCAGCGGCACCAGGACGACGCCGGCTCCCATAGCCCGCTGTTCGCGGTTCAGCGTCGGGGCGACGGCAGCGGCCGAGGACCTGTGGCCCACGCGCTGCTGTTCGAGCACTGCCAGGAGCGATTCGCTGGCCCGCAGGGGGTCAGCCTCGCCGACGGGGAGGTCCAGCGCGCTACGCAGCTCATCCAGTGATTCCGCGGTGCTCGCGCTGCTGGCGCGGATGCGGGCGGTGACACGCTCCTCAACAGAGGGGTCATCGCTCACCCCGGAGGTGGCGAACGCGCGACGCCGCAGACGCTTCTCTGCGCTCAGACACATCGAAGCGATCTGCTCCTCCACTGCCTTCCACCGCCTGAGAAGGGCAACGGAAGGCAGATCCGTCAGTTCTTCGGCTTCCTGCGTGATGCGGAGCAGTTGTCCACGGTGCTGCGTCAGTTCAGCAGCAGCGGAACCGAGACGATGCGCGTGTCCCAGCACCGCATCCAGCGAGTGGATCAGCGGCAGCGCCACCCGGTCCAGGACAGACCCGGCTCCGGCATGGCCGGCGCGGACTTCGGCTGCTGCAGTCAAGGCATCAGCTCGGCGCTTGAGGCTCGTGCAAGAACCTGGCCGAGTTGGAGAAACCACGACCACGGAAGGGCGGCCCACCGCCACCACACATCGCGGCGAAGCTGGCCGCGTTCAAGAACAAGCGCATGAAGAAACCCTGAGCCCTGGCCGAGTGCTGGGGCTTTCGCATACCCCCAAGGAGGACAAGACCATGACCGAGAACTTCACCCCGGCACTTGGTGATCGGGTCACGATCACGGACTATCTGCTCCGCGCCAAGCTGTCATACACGCAGATCCTGGCGCTGGCAGAACAGGGCGTCACTATCCCGGAGGGGATGCTGAGTACCGCCGGGAAGGAGCAGCAGCAGGAGGACGAGTACCGCCGCCGGGACGCTGAGCGCGGGTACCCGCACTACCCCATGGTTGGCAGAGAGTACAAGATGTGGCTGCCGCACTCTGTGCACGCCGCCAACCGGCACAACCACATCAAGGGGCGACTGCCCGAGGGTGCCGTCGGATGGATTAGCACCGACAACAAGCGCCACGGCGTGCCCATGGACCTGCAGCTACCCATCACCGGCGTCGTCGTACGGAAGCTGAAGCTCAGCGACGGCCTGCCGATGTACGAGGAGTACGGGCATGACTGGGACTCGTGCGGGCTCCGTACCGGGTACCAGGTGGCCTACAGCCTGCACCGGCGCCCGGTGAACGCCTACCCGGAAATGATCCAGGAGGTGACCGGTGCACCAGACATTCTCCCTCTCTGACCTGCTGGTTGCCCGTGAGCACTTCGCCGCCATGTGGGCCACCGCCACCGCCGACCGCCGGGACGGATACCGGGCGCGGCTGGCCCACTGTGACCGGCTCATCGACCAGGCCATCGGCTACACGCCCCAGCGTCGCGCCTAGGAGCGCCACCCTGGTCCAATCACCCACCCAGACCCCTACGAGCGCCACAGAAGCGCGCAGAGAGATTCAAGGAGAGTTATGACTGAGGCGCGAGACCGCGCCGAGGAGCTGGGAGACGCCCTCTGGAAAGACAGCAACTGGCTCCACGACCGCGCCGACGCCATCGAGCGCACCTGACCGCACCACCACACACCAAGGCTCCACTACGGCGGGGCCATTTTTATGCCCGCACGACAGGTCCATATCGAAAGCAATATTCCGCGATCCACTGACAGATGCTCCTATAGTTGTCAATTTGGGATTTCGCCGGTGTGGGGGTCTGTCTTGAC
>NZ_JAVKGT010000043.1:0-18832 GCF_031432335.1 Nesterenkonia flava
TACTCCCCGGAAGAAGGAACTGGATTAACCAGTCCAACTTCCGGGGAGCACTTCACTTCGGCGACTGGTCAGGGGCTCTTATTTTGCGCAGGGGGAATGTTAGTTGCCGTCCCCGTCGCGCTTCTCCAGATCGTCGCGGTTGACCGGGGTGGCCAGAGCAGCGTCGTCCTCAGTGTCCTCGAAGCCCACATCGGTACCTCGCCAGCGGGCGATCGCGCTGAGACCGTGGTGGATCAGCAGCGCTGCCAGCGAGCCGATGGCGATGCCCTTGAGCTCAATGTCACCGAAGATCATGGTGTAGTCAGCGATGGCGATAATCAGAGGCACACCCGCAACAGCCAGGTTGATGGGATGGGAGAAGTCCACCTTGTTCTGGACCCAGATGCGCACACCAAGGATGCCGATCATGCCGTAGAGCACGGTTCCCGCGCCACCGAGAACCCCGTCAGGCACAGTGGCGATGACCTCACCGAACTTCGGCACAAGTGCCAGAAGAATGGCAAAGATACCGGCGACCCAGTAGGCCGCGGTGGAATAGACCTTGGAGGAGGCCATGACGCCGATGTTCTCCGCATAGGTGGTCGTACCCGAGCCGCCGCCTGCACCAGCGAACATGGTGGCCGCACCGTCAGCAATCAGAGCACGCCCGGTGACCGGATCCAGATCCCGCTGAGTCATCAGGGCCACTGACTTCACATGCCCGACGTTCTCGGCCACCAGCACAAGAATCACCGGAATGAACAGTCCCATGACACCGATGTGGAACGTGGGAGTCGTGAACTCGGGCAGACCGACCCAGCTGGCCTCACCCACCGGCTCGAAGTCCACCTCTCCACGCAGCGCGGCGACCACATAGCCCACCACGACGCCGACGAGGATCGACAGACGTCCCAAGAGCCCCCTGAAGAGGACTCCGGAAATGAGCATGGCTACGATCGTGACGGTCGCGGTCACCGGACCCTCCTGGACGTTCCCCCAGGCGGCGGGAGCCAAGTTCAGGCCGATGAGCGCCACGATGGAGCCGGTGACCACGGGCGGCATGAGCTTCTGAATCCACGCCGGGCCGGCAAAGTGAACGATTGCCCCGACGATCATCAGGCCCACACCGGCCATGAAAATGCCACCCAGGGCGCCAGACATGCCGTACTGGGCGGTGGCAGCGCCTACCGGGGCGAGGAACGCGAAGGAGGAGCCCAGATAGCTGGGAACCCGGCCCGCGGTGATGATGAGAAACAGCAGCGTGCCGATTCCGGAGAACAGCAGGGTGGTCGAGGGCGGGAAGCCGGTGATGGCCGGCACCAAAAAGGTGGCGCCGAACATGGCCACCACGTGCTGCATGCCCACGCCGGTGGTCTGGAACCAGTTGAGCCTCTCTTCGGGGGCCACGACTGCTCCAGGCCGGATGGACTTACCGTCTCCATGAATGCTCCAGCCGAAGCCGGGAATGATGCGCTTGGTCACGGTGGACTACTGTATACGCGCAAAGCGCCGGGTAGGAGGCGATGCCTCCTGACCCGGCGCTTTGGGACGTCTACGCCTCAGCGCAGGCAGCTCAGTCCTTCTTCAGACCGTCGGTGAATCCCTTCACGGAGTCCTTGGCGTCGGTGGCGACGTCCTTGATCTTGCCCTGGAGGTTCTGGCCCTTGCCTTCGGCCTCCGTCTGGGCGTCACCCGTCACCTTGCCAATGCCTTCCTTAGTGGCACCTGCGCCCTTGTCCTTCTTGGCGTCGAACTTGTCCTCGAGTCCCATGGTGAACTCCTTTCGGTCGGCGGACATTTCCCTTGCGACGCTACTAGGGGCGCCATGGCGTGGGAACCCCATTTCAGCGGATTCGGTGCAAGCTCTCAGGGTGCATTCAGCGCCAATAGCAGATCACATATCAATAACAGTCCAAAGAATGACAGAACTAAAGAATCGCCGTGGGCGGGCATCCCCTATGGATACTAGGCTTCGGCGCCCTCGCCATTTCCGAGATCAATGGTGGCACCGGTCCTCAAATGTGCCGTTTCCGGGTAATTCTCTGCGTTCTTCAGTTGATTCCCAGGGTGTCATGACTACGGTGGTGAAACGTGAACAGCGCCGAAGAAACTCCTGCCCAGAATCCCCCCACGGAGACCATCACTCTTACCCCGCCCACGGTGGCCCAGGGAGCAGATCTCTGGCGGCTGGCACAGGGCACGGGTGTCCTGGACACCAACACCCCCTACGCCTACCTGTTGTGGGCGCGGGACTTCGCTGAGACCAGCGTGATCGCTCAGGTTGACGGCGAACCGGCCGGATTCATCTCCGGATACCTCACCCCCCGAGACCCCCGCACGCTCTTTATCTGGCAAGTCGCGGTGGACTCCCGGTTCCGCGGTCGGGGCCTGGCGAAGAAAATGCTCTTCGAGCTTGTCCAGCGCACCGGGGCAGAACGCCTGGAGACCACTATCACCGCAGACAACGAGGCCTCGATCGCCCTGTTCACCGCCTTGGCCCGCGAACACGGCACGCAGTTGCGGCGAGAGCCCCTCTTCACCACGGATCTCTTTCCCGCGCGGGAGGAGACGGGCGAGGACCATGCCGCAGAGGACCTCTACACCGTCGAGCCTCTCACCCATGGGGGCAGTGGCGCCGTCTGAACCCGCCCCGCGGGAGGGGCAGACGGTCAGGCACAGACTTTTAGGTATTCACTCGAAGGAAGAAGGACGGAACAAGACATGGCTACCGACATTTTTGACACTCGCGAATCGCAGGTCCGCAGCTACTGCATGAGCTGGCCCGCCGTGTTTGAACGGGCCGAGGGCACCTACCAGTGGACTGAGGACGGCACCAAGTACCTGGACTTCTTCTCAGGCGCCGGTGCGTTGAACTACGGTCACAACCACCCCGAACTGCGGGACCTGGTGATCGAGTACCTGTCCAACAACGGGGTGACCCACTCGATGGACATGAAGACTCCCGCCAAGCGCCGCTTCCTGGAGACCTTCGAGCGAATCATCCTGGAGCCCCGGAACCTGGACTACAAAGTGATGTTCCCCGGCCCCACGGGCACCAACACCGTGGAGGCCGCACTGAAGCTGGCCCGCAAGGTGACGGGCCGACAGCACATCCTGTCCTTCACCAACGCGTTCCACGGCATGACTCTGGGCTCGCTCTCAGTCACCGGTAATTCCATGAAGCGCCGGGGTGCCGGAATCCCGCTGACCAACTCCTCGAAGATCCCCTACGACGACTACTTCGACGGCGATATCCCCGACTTGATCTGGCTGGAGAAGGTGCTGGAGGACTCCGGCTCCGGTGTGGACAAGCCCGCAGCCGTCATCGTGGAGACTGTGCAGGGCGAAGGCGGGCTCAATGCGGCCCGCATGGAGTGGCTCAAGGCCCTGAGCGATCTCCTGCGTCGTCACAAGATTCTGCTCATCGTCGACGACGTCCAGGCTGGCTGTGGACGCACCGGAAAGTTCTTCTCCTTCGAAGAGGCCGGGATCTACCCGGACATTGTGTGCGTGTCCAAGTCGATCTCGGGCTACGGCCTGGCAATGGCCCTGACCCTCTTCAAGCCCGAGCTGGACGTTTGGGAGCCCGGTGAGCACAACGGCACCTTCCGAGGCAACAACCTTGCCTTCGTCACCGCCGCTCGCGCCCTGGAGCTGTTCTGGGCGGATAAGTCCTTTGAGCAGGAGCTGGCCGGCAAGATCGCCGATCTGCGCGAAGGCCTGGAGAAGATCGCCGCCCACGTGAAGGACGCCTCCGTGCGCGGCCGCGGATTCCTCACCGGCATCTGCTTCCCGAACCCCGACACCGCAGGCAAGGTGGCCGCCGAGGCCTACAAGCGCAACATGCTCCTGGAGACCTCCGGCCCCGAGGACGAGGTCATCAAGCTCATGCCTGCCCTGACCATCGAGCCCGAGGACCTGCAGAAGGGTCTGACCATCCTGGAGGAGGCCGTCCTGGCCGCCACCGGTCAGATGGGCGAGCCCAGCCGCCTGCGCCCCCCGCACTGACAGCGCTAGCCCCGGCGGCGCGTGCACCGCGCACGCCTCCCTCAGCGACTGCGGCCCCAGTTACCTGGCCGCAACGTTGGATTGGCACTATGACCACAGGTACGACGACGTCGTCCCTCACCTCAAACGTTAAGGAGCGTGTATGTACACCCTGCACATCGATGACCTCAACGGCACCGACCGCGACATCGACGAGCCCAACTGGCGCTCGCGCCGGATGGTCCTGGCCAAGGAGAAGGTCGGCTTCTCGCTTCACGAGACCACGCTGCGGGCCGGAACCCACAACGAGTTCTGGTACGCCAACCACATCGAGGCCGTTTACTGCGTGGGCGGCAAGGGAACGCTGACCAACCTGGAGACCGGTGAGAAGCACGAGATCACTGACGGTTTCCTCTACCTTCTGGACGGCCATGAGAAGCACCAGGTGGACGTGGAGGAGGAGATGCGCATGGTGTGCGTCTTCAACCCCCCGGTGACCGGTCGTGAGGTCCACGACGAGAACGGCGTCTACCCGCTGATCCGCGAAGAGGACTGATCCTCCCGCTCACGAATAACCCCGTCGGCTCCGGCTGGCGGGGTTATTCTGTGCCCACTTTTTGTCATCCATGAAACAAAAGTGGACGCCGAAGCCTCAATGTGATGTGATTCATGCAGTTCATGTGACTGGCACCACGTTGCACCCGTCACAGGAACACCCGATTTCACAACGGATCGTCGGGCACGTACCTGCCCGTGAAAGGGAACAACCACATCATGGCTTCAGTAACCTATGACTCCGCGAGCCGGATCTATACCCCCGGTGCTCGCCCCGCCATCAACCAGCTTCAGCTCGAAATCGCCGACGGCGAGTTCCTGGTGCTGGTCGGCCCCTCCGGCTGCGGCAAGTCCACCGCCCTGCGCATGCTCGCCGGCCTCGAAGAGGTCAACGAGGGCCGCATCCTCATCGGCGGCGAAGACGTCTCCCACGTCTCTCCCAAGGATCGCGATATCGCGATGGTCTTCCAGAACTACGCCCTCTACCCCCACATGTCGGTGGCCGAGAACATGGCCTTTGCCCTGAAGATCGCCGGCGTCTCCAAGGAGGAGCGGGCCGAGCGAGTCAAGAAGGCTGCGGAGATTCTGGATCTGACGCCGTACCTCGAGCGCAAGCCCAAGGCCCTCTCGGGCGGTCAGCGACAGCGTGTGGCCATGGGCCGCGCCATCGTCCGCTCCCCCAAGGTCTTCCTGATGGACGAGCCACTGTCGAACCTAGACGCGAAGCTGCGCGTGCAGACTCGCACCCAGATCGCGGCCCTCACCCGCGAGCTGAAGACCACAACCGTCTACGTCACCCACGACCAGGTCGAGGCTATGACCATGGGCGATCGCGTGTGCGTGCTCAAGGACGGCGTGCTGCAGCAGGTTGACACTCCCCGCAACCTCTACGACAACCCCGCCAACGTCTTCGTGGCCGGCTTCATCGGCTCCCCCGCCATGAGCCTGTTCCAGGTCAACTTTGCCGGCAATGAGATCGTTCTCGGCAACGACCGCATCACCATCCCCGGCGAGGGCCTTGCCAAGGCCAGCGGCGACAAGGTCACCCTCGGCATCCGCCCCGAGGACATGATCGTCTCCACTGACGGCACCGGCCTGCCGATCGTCGTCGACGTGGTGGAGGAGCTGGGTGCTGACGCCTACATCTACGGCCGCCCAGAGGGCGTCAGCAGCTTCCAGCCGATGATCGTGCGAGTGGACGGCCGCCGGCCTCCCATGCGCGGCGAGACCGTCCACATCAAGCCGGATGTACAGCACGTGCACCTCTTTGACGTGGAGACCGGCCTGCGCCTGAACGGCGAGATCCCGGAGAACACTCCCCACGCCAAGCTGGCCGACGTCGAGGCCCTTCAGGACGAGGACGAGTAGACCCCCATTCCCGCCGTCTGCGACGGTTGGTTCACCGTAGGGCCCGGGCGAGAGTCACGACTCTCGCCCGGGCCCTACGACTTTCGGCGAATATTCACACTTCACTGTCACGAACTGTCCAGCGTGTGTCCAGACCGGACCGATTGTGTAGAGACATGGCATCGAGAGCATTGAGTCTTGTCATCACGATTGTGCTGACCATCGTGTTCATCTGGCTGGCCTGGTGGCTGCTGATGGAGGTGATCAGCGTGATCGGCAGCGTCATTGTGTCGATCATCATCGTGGTGCTGGCGCTGTTTGTACTGCGCGCCATCTTTGCCTCTGCACCATAACGTCCGCGGGCTCGCCGTTAGTGAGCCCGTCGGAGCACGTTGTACCCAACACAGAAGGAGTGAGCGATGAGCGGCGGCGGTATTTACATTGGTGGAGGAATCCTGACCATCATTCTGGTGATTGTCCTCCTGATCGTCCTGCTCTAAGAGCTGCGACCTAGAACTTTCAACAGGGCCCTGGCCCCCTGCTCACGCAGGGTGGTCAGGGCTTTTGTGTAGGGTTCCACGAACGCGGGGTGCTCCACGAGATCGCCGAAGAGCTCACCGTCACGCAGGAACGCCAGCAGGTCGGAATCATGCCGGGAGGCCGCGGCCATCACCCGGTCCCGAAGGCGATCCACCACCGGCCACTGCTCTCCGTTCTCTCCAGTTCCTTCGGCATACCGGGCCCAGGAGGCGACAATCGCCGCTGAGGCACTGACATCGCGACCGGCAGCCAGGTTCTCCCGAATCACCGGAACCAGCCAGGTGGGGATACGGTCGCTGGACTCGGCCGCGAGCCGCGCCAGAGTGTCCCGCACGTGCTCATTGCCGAAACGCTCGATCAGCTGATCCTTGTAGGCCTCCAGGTCGATGCCCGGCACGGGCGGGATGGTCGGGGTTCCCTCGCCGTCCATGTAGAGGCGCCGGGTGAAGTGAACCAAGTCTTCATCGGCCACCGCTTCGTGGGCATAGGTGTGCCCCAGCAGCAGCCCGAAGTAGGCGATGGCCTGATGGCTGCAGTTGAGCAGCCGGAGCTTCATGAGCTCATAAGGCTCCACGTCGCTGACCATCTGGACTCCCACCTCTTCAAAGGCTGGGCGGCCGGCGGGGAACTCATCCTCCACCACCCACTGAAGAAAGTCCTCGCTCACCACGGGCCAGGCGTCGGCGATGCCGTAGTCCTGGGCCACCATGGCACGGTCCTCCTCGGAGGTCACCGGCGTGATGCGGTCCACCATGGAGTTCGGGAAGGCCACGTGCGCCTCAATCCAGCGCGCCAGCTCCGGATCCTTGCGCTCTGCGTAGGCCAGCATCATCCGCTTGGCCAAGTCCCCGTTGCCGCGCACGTTGTCGCAGGAGAGCACGGTGAAGGGTGCCGTGCCCGCCTCGCGTCGTCGCCGCAGCGCCTCGGTGACGTAGCCGAACATGGTGCTGGGAGCAGCACTTCCGTCGCTGAAGTCAGCAGCTAGGTCGGCTGCGACGGCCGGGGTCTCGTACTGGAACTCACCCGTTGAGGGGTTGTAGTTGTAACCGCCCTCAGTCACGGTCAGTGACACGATCCGCACGGCGGGGTCGCTCAGGCGCCGCAGCACCGCGGTGGGATCATCCGGGGCAAACAGATACTCGGCAATCGAGCCGATCACGCGCGCCTCACGAGATCCGTCCGGCGCCTTGGACACCAAGGTGTAGAGACCGTCCTGGTTGACCAGAGCATCACGCATGCGCGCATCTCCGGGCATCAGTCCGACCCCGCAGATGGCCCAGTCCCGACTGTGCCCAGCGTTGAAGAGACGGTCCACATAGAGCGCCTGATGCGCCCTGTGAAACCCTCCCACGCCGAAATGCACGATGCCCACCCGGCGCTCGGCCATCTCGTAGGCGGGGATCTGCAGGTCACGGGAGCCGGAAAGCTTCTCCAGCGCAGCGGAGTTCAGGGTGATCATGGCCACATGCTACCAAGTGCGGCTCATATGAGCACTAGTTTTTGCTCAGGTGAGCAGACACCCGTGTCGCAAGCTCCTCGGAGAGCACGAGCTCGTCAACGAATCCGGCCCGCGCGGCCGCCACGACTGCTTCAGGATGCGCCAGGGCCGGCGCCAACCCGATCACTCGGGTCCGGCGCAGCTGCTCAGGCTTCACCCCGATCACGCGGGACTCCAGCCCGGTGCGGGCAACCTCCCCCTCGGCGGTAAGCAGAATGCCCGAGCACTCCGCGACGACGCCGGCAGCCTGGGCCCGCGCGCGCTCATCCTCGCTGAACCGGCCCCACAACGTGGAGGCACCCTCTCCCCACGCACCGATAGAGACGACCGCGAGATCCAGATCATCGGCAGCCTCGAGGGCTGCGCGCACCTCGTCCATCCCTCGCAGGGATGCCGCCACCTCCTCACTGTCGAGGATGAGCGGGGTGGGCAGCGGCCACACCTGGCCGCCGGCCAAGGAACCCAAGGCGTGGATGAGCCCCGTGGAGGCGGCCGTCGTCGTGCCTGGTGCGCTCAGCGGACCCACCAGCTGGACCACATCCACTGCCGGCAGAGCGCTCAGATGTTCGGGCAGATGCATCAGTGTCCGCGACCAGGCCACTCCGAGGCGGGCCCCCTCGTGCAGCCTCTGCTGCAGCAGCGCCGCGGCATGCCGGGCCAGTGCTGGACGCAGGGATTCCCCCGAGCGCTGGGCGGCCACCGTCACCGTGGAGATGCCCAGGGCCTCAGCGAGCTCGGAATGCGTAGCCCCGGCATCCAGCGGATCGACGATCCGGATTTGCACAATGCCCTCCTCGCGCGCCGCCTCCAGCAGGCGCGCGACCTGGAACCGGGAGAGCCCGTGACGCTGGGCGATCTCAACCTTGGAACGCTCCTGAAGGTAGTGCTCAGAAGCCAGTTCGACCATCAGCGCCATCTCGCGTGCGTCCGCCACATTGACCTCCCCCTCTTGATGAATCGAGCATATATGACTATGGTCACATCTCAGTTGAGCATGATCTGCTTCACAAATGAGCGGACTATCACTGAGAGTGCAGCAGTTACGCTGCGCGGACAGGACGGTACTACGCATGACCGGATTTCAACACCGGCTGAGCCGCCGCAGCCTGCTCACCGCAGGGCTGGGGGCCGGACTCGGTGCGGCGGCCTTCGGCCTGAGCGGATGCTCGGCCTCATCGGCAGGAGGCGGGGCGCGCGAGTCGATCGTGGTGGCTATTGTCTCCAATCCCCAGATGCAGGACGCCATGCGGCTGATCGGGCACTTTCGTGATGCGAACCCGCACATCGACGTGCGGTTCGTCTCCCTGCCTGAGAACGAGGCCCGCGCCAAGATCACCGCATCAGTCGCCTCCGGGGGCGGCGAGTTCGACGTCGTCATGATCTCTAACTACGAGACCCCTATCTGGGCGGCCAACGGGTGGCTCACCGACCTGGAGCCCTACATCGCTGAAACCCCGGGCTACGCGCCGGAGGACATCATCCCCACGATCCGCGAGGCGCTCTCCTACCAGGGGGCACAGCATGCGGTGCCCTTCTACGGCGAGAGCTCCTTTGTGGTCTACCGCGAGGACCTCTTTGAGCAGCACGGACTGGTGATGCCCGACCAGCCCACCTGGGACCAGATCCGGGAATTCGCCTCCGCGCTGCACAGCCCTGAGGAGGGTCGCGCTGGGATCGCGCTGCGCGGCCTGGCCGGCTGGGGCGAGAACCTCGCGCCCATGAACACGGTGATCAACACCTTCGGAGGCCGCTGGTTCACCCCCGACTGGGAGCCGGTGCTGAACTCCCCCGAAGTTGTCGACGCCGTGAGCACCTATGTGGACACCGTGCGCACCTGGGGCCAGCCCGGTGCGGCGACCTCCGGCTACGGCGAGTGCATGACCCACTTCAACCAGGGCAACGCCGCCATGTGGTACGACGCCTCCGCGATGGTCTCCGGCATCGAGGACCCCCGCTCCTCCACCGTGGTGGGCAACACCAACTACGCCCTGGCCCCGGTGATGGAGAGCGACTATGCCGGCTGGCTCTACTCCTGGTCCCTGGCCATCCCCGAGACCTCCCCGCGCAAACAGGCCGCCTGGGACTTCATCACCTGGATGACCCACCCGGACTACTTCCAGCTGGTGGGCCACGAAGTCTCCTGGGAGGCCCTGCCCCCGGGTTCCCGCCTATCCACCTATGAGATCCCCGAGTACGCGGAGATCTCCCAGCACTACGCTGAGCCCACCCTGACCTCCATGGAGAACGCGACCCAGGAGAACTGCATGGTCCATGAAGTGCCCTATCCGGGCCTGCAGTTTGTGGGGATCCCCGAGTTCCAGGACCTGGGAACCCGCGTGGGGCAGCAGCTCTCCGCGGCGATCGCCGGTCAGCAGAGCGTGCAGGAAGCCTTGGACCAGTCCCAGCGCTTCGCGGAGACTGTGGCCCGCACCTACGGATGGGAGGCCTGAGCATGAGCACCACCTCACCCACGACGACGGGTCTCGTCGCCTCCCAGCAGCAGGCTCAGCGCAACGCGCAGCGCCGCTCACAGGCCGGCACGTCCCACGATCCGCGCTCTCCGGAGGAGATCCGCGCTCAAAAGGCTGCCGATCGGGCCGAAGGGTGGCGGCGTCGGCTGCCGTTGATGCCGGCGCTGATCTTTGTCATCGTCTGCACGCAGGTGCCCTTCCTGCTGACCATTTGGTACTCGCTGCGCTCCCGCAACCTGCTGCGCCCGGAGGGCGAGCAGTTTGTAGGCCTGGCGAACTTCGCTGATATCTTCTTCGACTCCACCTTCCGCACCGCGGCGCTGAATTCGGTCATCATCACCTTCGGCTGCGTGTTCGCGGCCCTGGTCCTGGGGTTGCTGCTGGCGCTGCTGCTGGACAGAGAGTTCGTGGGCCGGGGAGTGGTGCGCACCCTGCTGATCACGCCCTTCCTCATCATGCCGGTGGCCGGGGCCATGCTGTGGTCCATCTCCATGTTCAACCCCTCCTACGGACTGGTGAACTGGCTCATCGGCCTCGTGGGAATCGCCCCAGTGGACTGGACCAGTCAGTACCCGGTGCTCTCGATCGTCATCGCGCTGGTCTGGCAGTGGACGCCGTTCATGATGCTTCTGCTGCTGGCGGGGCTGCAGTCCCAGCCGCGTGATGTGCTGGAGGCCGCGCAGATGGACGGGGCCAGCACGTGGCAGACCTTCCGGCACATCACCCTGCCGCACCTGCGCTTCTACATGGAGCTGGCGGTGCTGCTCGGGGCCATCTACGTGGTCAATACGTTCGACCACATCTACCTGATGACCGCCGGGGGTCCCGGGACCGCGAGCGCCAACCTGCCGTTCTACATCTACCAGCGAGCCTTCCTGGGCTTCGACATCGGCCAGTCCGCCGCCATGGGCGTGGTGACGGTGATCGCCACGATCATCATCTCGATGCTGGCGCTGCGCCTGATCTTCAAGGGTCTCAACGCGAAGGAGCAGTCATGAGGAACCCCGCAGTCGCACGGCTGCTCTCTGCCGCCGCCTGGATCATTGCGCTGATCTTCTTCGCCCCCGTGGCCTGGATGGTGCTCACCAGTTTCAAACAGGAGGCCGACGCCGCCAGCTCCCCTCCGAGCTTCTTCTTTGAGCCCACCCTCGAGCAGTACCGCAACATCTTCAGCTCCGAGGCCGGGTCCTACTTCCTGAACTCAGCGATCGCGACGGTGACCTCAACCCTGCTGGTGCTGCTGCTGGCCGTCCCGGCGGCCTATGCTCTGAGCATCCGTCCCATCAAACGCACACAGGACGCCCTGTTCTTCTTCATCTCCACCAAGATGCTGCCGATCGTGGCAGTGATCATGCCGATCTATGTGATCGCCGGCCAGATCAGGATGCTGGACAACATCCTCACCCTGATCATCCTTTACACGGCCATGAATCTGCCGATCGCGATCTGGATGATGCGCTCCTTCTTCCTCGAGGTTCCCGGCGAGGTGCTCGAAGCCGCCGCGGTCGATGGAGCCTCCCTCACCCGGACCATGCGTCAGGTGCTCATCCCCATGGTGGCGCCGGGCATCGCGGCCACGGCGCTGATCTGCGTGATCTTCGCCTGGAACGAGTTCTTCTTTGCCCTGAACCTCACCGCCGCTAACGCGGCTACGGTGCCCATCTACCTGATGAGCACCATGACGTCGGAGGGCCTGTTCCTCGCCCAGCTCTCGGCCGCTTCCGTGCTGGCCTCACTCCCGGTGGTGCTGTGCGGATGGTTCGCGCAGAAGCAGCTGGTCCGGGGCCTCTCCATGGGCGCGGTGAAGTAGCCCGCTGGCGAGGGTGCTTCCGGACCGGCGCGTCATGCCGGTGCGGGAGTGATCCGACGCCGGTGCTGAATGAGGTGTTCAGGGACCGGCAGGTGAGAGAGCAGCACCACGGTGCGGCTGTCCCCTGCCGCACTCAGCAGCTGCAGAAGGAGCGACTCCGCGGCGGCCGGATCCACGTGCGCGGTGGGTTCGTCCAGGATAAGCACCTGTGCCCCCGAGAGCAGCCCCCGGGCCACCGCGATCCGCTGAGCCTGGCCTCCCGAGACCAGTTCGCCGAACATGCCGACCCGGGTCTCCAGCCCGGCACGGCTGCACGCCCAGTCCCACAGACCGACTGCACGCAGCGACTCGATGATCTCCTCGTCCGAGGCTCCCTCGGGACCGTGAGGGTGGGCGAAGGCGAGATTGGCCCGCAGCGTCCCGTCGAAGAGATGCGCGTCCTGCTCGATGAGGCAGACCATGCGCCGCAGCTCCTGCTCCGACAGTCCTGCAGCGTCCTTGCCGTGGATCCGGTAGGTCCCGGAGTGGGAAAGAAAGCCCACCAGGCCGTAGGCCACCGCTGTCTTGCCTGCCCCGCTGGGCCCGGTGAGCAGCAGGTTCTCGCCCTGTTCCAGCCGGAAGGAGACCGGCCTGCTGACCGGGGTACAGGAGCCATGCCAGGAAACGGTGAAGTCGTTCACCTCGAGAACAGCACCGGGGGCGCGCACCGGCCGCGCGGAGGCCGGGGATGCGGAGTCGGCACCCTGCAGCTCATCCCCCGCAGGCCCCGTCGGGACCGGGGCAATCTCCACAATGCGTGCCGCGCTGGCCAGAACCCGGCGTCGCGCCGTCCACGCCAGCGGAATCGCGGCGAAGAGCTCGAAGACTGTCAGCGGCACCAGCGCCAGCATGGCCAGCACCGGACCGTCGATTGATCCCGGAGGCAGTGCGAATCCCGGGCCCAGCGGCGTACTGGCGCTCAGCTGCGGCAGCGCGAGAGTCACCACTAGCACGACGGCGGCACCGGAGCCTGCTGCCAATGCTGCGGCCACCAGTCCGGTGCCTGCGCTGGCCCGCAGTGCCTCTCGGCGCAGTTGGGCATCAGCGCTGCGCACCTTCTCCAGCTGGGAGCCCGCGGCGTCGAAGGCCACCAGGACATCGAGATCGGCAACAAGGTCCGCCACCGCGTCAGCGAGCCGACCCCGCAGCCCCGCCGTGCGACGCTCGGCCTTCTCGGTCAGCGAGGCGGAGATCGCGGTGCCGCAGAGAAGAACCACGGCGAGCAGCGCAGCGAGCACTACTGCCGCCGCCGGGGAGAAATAGGCCGTGGCGGCCAGGGTGAGGAGCACGACCACACCCGAACTGACCAACGGTTGGATCACTCGCACGGGCCAGTCCACCAGCGCGTCGACGTCCTCCACCACACGGGTGAGCAGATCGCCGCGCCGGTGTCTCCCCAGCCGGGCCGGAGCCAGCGGCTCCAGCCTGGCGAACAGGCTGCCGCGCAGTTCACCGAGGGCCCGGAAGGCCGCATCGTGAGAGCTCAGCCGCTCCAGGTAGCGGAACACGGCGCGGGAGAGCGCAAAGGCACGCACTCCGACCACGAGCAGTCCCAGATAGAGAATCGGCGGCTGTTCGGCAGCACGGGTGATGAGGTAGGCGGAGAGCCCGATGAGCAGCACAGCGCTCAACCCGGACAGGGCGCCGAAGGCGATTCCCGGGGCCATGCTGCGCCAGGACGGCCGGGCTGCCGCGAGCTGGCGGCGTACCTGAGAGCGGAACGCCTCTGAGATCTCAGCGGCCCCGAGGTCCTCAGCGACCACCGGGGCCGGCACTGCGGCGCGGAGTCTAGAGCGCTGCATGATCGTTGCTCTCCTTCAGCTCAATGCGGTGTGCGGCGGCCTCCGCGAGGCGGCGGCGGTGGGTGATGACCACCACCACGCGTCCGGACTGAGCCTCTTCCTGCAGCACCTGGAGCAGCCGATCTTCAGCCTCGGGGTCGAGAGCGGCGCTGGGCTCGTCGAGCAGCAGCACCGGGCAGCCGCGCCGTCGGGCGCGGTAAAGGGCGCGGGCCACCGCCACCCGATGAGCCTGTCCGCCGGAGAGCCCCTCGCCGCGCACACCCAGCTCCCTGTCCAGCTCCAGCTCCTGAAGGCCCAGATCCTGCAGAACCTGCTGCGCGGTCTGCGGATCCGCAGCCGGGTCGCCCAGGGCGATGTTCTCTAACACCGTGCCGGAACGCAGCCCGCTGCGCTGGCCGCTCCAGGCGATGTCCTCACGCAGCAGCGGGCGACTCCGCCCATCGGCGAGCTCGAGCTCCACGCTCCCGGTACAGGGCAGGAGTCCCAGCAGCGTGGCGAAGAACGTGGACTTGCCCCCGCCGCTGGGTCCGGTGATCGCGGTGAGGGCGCCGGCCGGAAGCCGGCACGTCAGGGCGGACAGCACCGGAGTGCCTCCCCGGCGGGCCCCCAGGTCCTGCAGGGACAGCGCCTGCACCTCCCGGGCGGCCCCTCCACGGGGTGGGGGCGAGACGATCTCGGGCCGGGGGGAGACGTCGTCGTGCGCACCCGGATCCTGATCGGCGACGTCGAGGATCTCGAAGATGTCCTCCGCAGCGGCCACTCCGTCTGCGGCTGCGTGATAATTGACGCCCACCTGGCGCAGCGGTGCATAGGCTTCGGGCACGATGAGAAGGGCGAAGAGCCCCACGAACAGTCCCAGGCTCCCATCGATGAGCCGCACGCCGATGGATACCGCCACCAGTGCCACCGAGAGGCTCGCCGCCAGCTCCAGAACGAATCCCGAGAGGAAGCTGATGCGCAGGACCTTCATGGTGCTGCGCCGGTGAGCCTCACTGATGCGCACCAGGTTCTGGCGCTGGTGGTGCTGACGGTTGAAGACCTTCAGCGTGGACAGGCCCTCCACGAGGTCCAGGTAGGCCCGTGCCAGATGAGAGAGCCTCTCGCGCTGACGCTGCTGAGCGGCCTGGGTGCTCCAGCCGATGAGGACCATGAAGACCGGGATGAGCGGCATGGTGAGGGCCACGATCACCGCGGTGGTCATGTCGTAGACGGCCAGGACCGCCAGATGCACCGGTACCGCCAGCGCGGTGAGTACAAGCTGCGGCAGATAGCGTGAGAAGTAGTTGTCCAGGGCGTCGAGTCCGCTGCCCAGCACGGTGACCGCCTGGGCCTGGTTGAGCTGGTGGCTGGCGGCCTCCGCCCGGCCCCCGGCCACTGCGCTCGTCAGCGCCTGGGCCGTGCGGCCGCGCAGCTGACTCTTCACCTTTACCGCCGCCCGCGCGGCACAGACCTCCACCGCCCAGCTCAGCGCAGCTCGCAGCGCGACGACGACGCCAAGGCCTCCCAGCATGCCTGCTGTGGAGAGCCCCCCGGGGACCGGGAAGTCGGTGATGGGCGCACCGAAGACGTCTCCGATCGCCGTGGTCAGCAGAGCAGCCAGCAGCCAGGCGAAGGCCAGCACGAGCAGCACCTGGGCGAGACCCAGGGCCACGGCCAGCAGCAGGAATCCGCGGGCCGCACCGGCGTAGCGCAGCAGTCGCAGGTCAAGGGGCTTCATGGACCAGGTTTCAGTGCGCCGCGGAGACGGGGATGTAGTCCCGGGTCACGCGTTTCCGGAACACCCAGTAGGTCCACGCCTGGTAGCCCAGCACCAGGGGCGTGATGATCACCGCCACCCAGAGCATCACCGAAAGCGTGTAATCGGTGGAGCTTGCGTTAGCAATGGTCAGGGTGCCCACGCCGGTGGTGGAGGGGAGCACGTTGGGGTAAAGCGAGAGGAACAGCGTGGCCACTGCCGCACCGATGGTCACCGCCATCGCGGTGAAGGCCCTGCCTTCGCGGCCGGCCCACGTGAACCATGCTGCTGCCAGCAGCGCCACCGCCGCCAGCGCGGCTGCAGCCATGACCCACACCAGATGCACCCCGGCCTCGCGGTCACTTTCGGCCGCTCCCAGCGCAGCCGATCCGAATCCCGTATGCGCCCAGACGGTCCAGGCCAGGAACCAGGCGGCGACCGCGGTGGTGGGCACTGCCGCCCGCAGTGCGGTGCGGCGAGCGCGGCCCCGGATCTCGCCGTCGGTCTTCAGGGCGATGAACACCAGGCCGTGGACCAGGCACAGGAGGGTCAGAGTGAGTCCTCCCAGCAGGGCGTAGGGGTTGAGCAGGTCGAACAGGGTGCCGATGACGTTGTGGTCCTCATCCATGGGCACACCGCGGACGACGTTGGCGAAGGCCACGCCCCACAGGAACGCCGGCAGCAGCGATCCCCAGAAGATCATCCGGTCAAAGTTCCGGGCCCAGTGAGGGTGCTTGCGCTGATGCCGGTATTCGAAGCTCACTCCACGGGCAATCAGTGCCAGGAGGATCAGCAGCAGGGGGAGGTAGAAGCCGGAGAACAGCGAGGCGTACCACTCGGGGAAGGCCGCGAAGAGGACGGCTCCGGCCACAATGACCCAGGTTTCATTGAGGTCCCACACCGGGCCGATGGTATTGATCATCACCCGCCGGTCCGTGTCGTCCCGGCCCAGCAGCGGAAGGGCCATCCCCACTCCGAAGTCGAAGCCGTCAAGCACGAAGTAGCCGACGAAGTAGAACGCCACCAGCAGGAACCAGATATGTGCGATATCCATCAGGTGCAGCCTTCCTAGTAGACGATGGCGAGGTCGTCGTCGTTCTGTCCGGCCTCGTCGGCCTCACCCAGCTCGGGCGGGCCTTCTTTCGCCGTTTTGACAATGAGCCTGAATTCGACCACCGCCAGCACTCCGTAGATGAGCGTGAAGGCGGCAAGCGACACCGCCACCTGCCATCCGGCCACATTGGGGGAGACGGCGGCCTCAGTCTTCATCAGCCCGAAGACGATCCACGGCTGGCGTCCCATCTCGGTGAAGACCCATCCGATGAGGGAGGCCAGCAGCGGCAGCGGGGCGCTCCAGATGAGGAGCCGCCAGAACAGGTCCTGACGGTGGGAGGGCAGGGGGCGGGCCCTGCGGCGAGTCAGCCACAGCGCCGCCACGGAAATGATGGCCGAGAGCGCTCCCAGACCGATCATCCAACGGAAGGACCAGTAGGTGATCCAGATGATGGGGGTGTAGTCACCCGCGCCGAACTGCGCCACGTACTGCGCCTGAAGGTCGTTGATGCCTTCTACCTCGCCGTCGAGGGTGTGGGTCGACAGCAGCGAGAGCAGGTAGGGAATGCGCACCGAGAAGAGCTCACTGGCGCCGTCGGGCGTGCCCAGGGTGAACAGCGAGAAGCTGGCAGAGTTGGTGGTCTCATAGAGCCCCTCCGCGGCGGCCATCTTCATGGGCTGAGCGTCCACCATGGCCAGGGACAGTTGGTCACCCGAGACGCCGACTCCGATGAAGGCCAGAATATTGGCCCACAGGCCGGTCTTCAGCGCTGGTCGCATGGTCTCTTCGTGCTGGCCCCTGCGCAGGTGCCAGGCGGCGACGGCGACCATGACCGTGGCGGCAAACATGATGGCCGCGAAGATTGTGTGCGGGAAGGCGGCGAGCACCACTGGGTTGGAGAGCACGTCCCACAGGCTGGTGAGCTCGGCGCGTCCTCGCTCGAGGTTCATCTGATAGCCCACGGGGTTCTGCATGAAGGCGTTGGCGGCCAGGATGAAGTAGGCCGAGAGCATGCTTGCCAGGGTGACCATCCAGATGCAGGCCAGGTGCGCCAGCCTGGGGAGCTTGTTCCAGCCGAAGATCCACAGGCCGATGAAGGTGGCCTCCAGGAAGAAGGCCGCCAGGCCCTCGATCGCCAGGGGTGCGCCGAAGACGTCTCCGACGAACCGAGAGTACTCCGACCAGTTCATGCCGAACTGGAATTCCTGCACGATGCCGGTGACGACTCCCATGGCGAAGTTGATGAGGAAGATCTTGCCGAAGAGCCGGGTGAGTTTGAGGTACTTGGCGCTGCCGGTGCGGTACCAGGCAGTCTGCATGATCGCGGCCATCAGCGCCATGCCGATGGTCAGCGGGACAAAGATGAAGTGGTACAGGGTGGTGAGGCCGAACTGCCACCTCGCCATTGAGAGCGGATCGAAGAGTTCCTCCATGACTTATTTCTACACGCTGTAGAAGAACTTTTCTACACGTTGTAGAAAAAGTGTCCAAGATCTCCTCAATCCGCTCTATGACGGGGATCAGGCGGCGTGACTCATACCCGCCGCAGGGGCCGTTCGACCCAGTGTTCGGGCCGGCACCCAGGCGGCCAGCAGCGCCGCCAGGACCGTGACACCCCAGATGGCCAGCATCCGCAGCCACGGGATCTCCAGGCTCACCTCCCACTCCTCCAGACCGACCAGCACGCTGACACCGGCCCAGCCGAAGAGAGTCCCCAGCGCGGTGCCCAGGATCAGCGCGACGACGGCCAGCAGCACGGCCTCGATGCTGATGGTCGAGGCCAGGGCCCCGCGGGTCATGCCCATCGCCCGCAGCAGGGCCCCCTCCCGGCGACGTTCGAAGACCGAGAGCGAGAGGGTGTTGCTCACACCGATGACGGCCACAAAGAGGCTCGCGCCCAGCAGACCCAGCACCGCCAGAAGCACCATGTCGATCAGCTGAGTGCTGGAGGCGCGCATATTGAAGCGCCCTAGGTTCTCTGCCGCTTTCATATGAGGTGGGGCTCCGCTTTCAAG
>NZ_JAVKGT010000044.1:0-17753 GCF_031432335.1 Nesterenkonia flava
CGGTCTCTATGATGACCATAGCTTCTGTTCCTCCTGCCGATTAGCGTGGGTGTCACGCTGTCGCCGGCGGGTGGACAGGACTGTCATGGGGACGCTTTGACCAGGCTGCTCCAGGCTCCTATTAGGTCACGCCCGATCCGGCGGCAGCGCTTGCTGCGCGCCCGACCGCAGGCTCGACAGATCAACGCCAAGGCACCCTACGGGCCAATCGTAAGCATGGGTCAGAGCACTGCGGCCGGGACTCCCCGATTCTTGCGGAACCCGGTAGAAACAGACTGACAGTCGTATCCGCACTTCAAGCAGACCAGGCCACCCTCCCCCTTGGACGCCGGCACCTCGTCCTCTTCATCCTCGTCGTCTTCGTTGAGCGCATCGATAAGCTGCTGCAGCCCCTCGTCAGTGAACCCGGTGCCAGTCAGGTCGTAGTCCTCCTGGGTCTCCTGCAGGAGCTTCACCAGCTGCTCAGTGTCGTAGTCTGCGTGGTCGTTGGAGGCGTTGTCGACGAGCACGATCTTGCGGGCCTGCTCATCGGTGACGTCAATCAGGTCTGCGGCGATGGTCTCCCAGCCGAGGTGCTTGGCTGCCTCCCACGTGTGGTTACCGGCCAGAATGTGCCGGGTGCTGGCCTGGACGACGATGGGCCGGTACTGGCCGTGGGCCTGCAGCGACTCGATGATGACGTTCAGGTCCCCTTGCCGGGCGTTGCCGGGGTACGGGACCAGGCTGTGAATGTCGACGGCCCGGGATGCCAGGGCGTCAGGGATCTGTGTTGTGGCCACGAGGGCTCACCTCTCTCCGCGTGTCTCAGGGCTCATCCTCTGGGGCGGGATTGGCCCCTCACGACCGCGGGGAAGGTTCGTGTCGTGAGGGGCCTGCACTCGCACCCTGAGAGGAACCGGCCGCCGTGCAAGCGACCAGCTGCACCCGAGCAGACCAGCCCCCAGCCGCCGGCGGTGGGACGCTCACGCTGGCCAGCCCTCGGCGGACTCCAGCATCGCAATCAGGGTGTCCGCATAGTCGTCGCCGGGGAGGGCTGCGACGTGACGCACCAGGCGGATCTGATCACTGTTCAGGCGAGGCTGGATGCTCCCGGTCTCGGTGAGCTGAGCGAGGTTGATGGTCAGGCGGACGGCGTGCCGGCGGAGTTTCGCCCGGTCTGCGTGTTCCCGGGCGGCCCCGGTTCGGCCGCCGTGCTTGAATGCAAAGTTCAGGATGGTGCGTCGGTAGCGGGCCCGGGCTTCGTGGATGCCGGGGCGCAGCGCGCGCAGCATGGGCTCCCAGTCGGGGTGGATCTTAGCAACTGGCGACCAGAGGGCTTCCAGTGCCTGAGGGACTCCGTCGCGGACTTGGTCGAGGAAACGGTGCAGGTGAAGCTGCAGGGCGTCGTCGTCCCCGGTCTTGGTCTGCCGGGCGTATTCCTTGTTGGTGCCGGTGGTGACGGTGTAGGTGTCCTGGTCACTGCCCTGGTTGGCGAGCCCGTAGAGGTGGGAGCCGTGCACAGTGGTGAGGATGGCGCTCATGCGGCGATGTCCAGTGGCAGGGTGTCCATGGTCTGTTCGGCTTCTTTGAGGGCGGTGCGCCAGGTGCGGCGGACGACGGTGACCAGTTGCTCGGCGGCCCGGTGGTCTCTGCGGCGGCGCTCGAGGTCCGCGGCGGTGTCTCCGAAGGGTGAGGCGGGGTCTGTGACCCGGGCCAGGGATGAGGGGTGCCCGTGCTTGCTGAGGACGGGGAGGCCGCGTTGTCGGGGTCGTTCCCCCGGTTGGGGTTCGTAGCGGGCAGCGGTGGCGAGTATCCGGTCGAGCCCGGTGATGACTTCTTGGACGGTCTCTGCGGCTAACCAGGGGGCGGGGTCGTCGTGGGCGGGGGTGGTGAGCGCGGCCGGCATGGGCGCGGTGTCCTCGAGGATCCCCACGGCGCGTAGCTGGTCGAGGGCGTCGAAGATCGCTTGCGCCCTGTGGTCGGAGAGGGTGCCGTCGAGGTCGACGACCCGGGCCTTCGCCTCGAGTGCGAGGAGGATGGCTTCCCCGAGCACGTGGGCTGGGTAGTGGTTGAGCCCGGCGGCGCCGAGCGTGAGTGTGCCTACCCCGTCGCAGATGGGGCAGTGGGGGTCGACGATTTCGCCGTGTGGGTCACGGCGGGTGCATGCGGGGCAAAGGCGCAGTGTGGCGACGATGACCGGCCTCCAAGGGTGCGGGTATGGAGATGAGGTCTCACCCTTGAAGTTACCGCACTACATCACAGATGTTGTGTAGCGTGGTCACTTTGGTGTGTCGTCGTCCTTCCTGATGGCGCGCAGCACGGAATGTGGGCCGGCGAGCTTGGCGCGCTTTGCGATGAGGTCCGGTGAGGCGCCGAGGTCCATGAGGTACTTCAGCTCGGAGGACATGCGTGGCGGCTCCCCGGTGTCTGGGTCGTTGCCGACGGACGCGACCGTGACACCCTCCTGGTGCTGGGTGCTGCGGGTCTTGGCGACCACGACGACTTCCTCGACCACCTCACCGGGTGCGAGGGGTTCGAGTTCGACTTCCCGGCCATAGATCGTCACAGTGTCTGGTCTCAATGGTTCCCCCTTCGGGGCTTGCTGGTGAGGTGCCATCCTTTGCACTGTGGGCAGGGGTAGGCACGGCATGGTTCTTTCGCGCGGGGCGGCCGGGGGCTGTTGCGGATCCGGGCGAGGGCGATGAGCGCGGCGACACGGTCCCTGTACCGGGCTTTGCCGCAGCGCTTGGTCATGGGTGCTTCCAGGCTTTCCAGGCGTCCTCGGCGTGCTCCCAGGCGTTCTCTGCCCAGTGGTTTCGGGTGCAGAGGCAGTCGGGGTTGGGTGGGTTGTCGCACTGGTGTTCCTGGTGGTGGTTCTCCCATTCGCGTTGCTCGAGGCAGTAGTCGCAGAGGGTGTCGTGGTCGTGGGGGTTGTCGACGGTGGTGTTAGTAGTGGGCTCGTCGCACTGATCACATGCCTGGGTGGGGCGTTCGAGGAGGGTCACCGGACCTGGGAAGGGTGCGGTGGTGTGGTCCTCTTGGCGGGCGGCTGTTTGGGATCGGTGGGAGTCGTGGAGGGTCATGGGGTGACGCTCCTTCCAGTGAGTGACTGGCTGGTGATGCGGAGGGTGCCGCCGGCGATTTTCTGGACGGCTTCGGCGAGTTCGACTGGGGTGACGTCGAGTGCTTCGGCGATGGCCAGGACGTTGCGGGACGGTTTCCGCTGTTGAAGGGTGGGGATGAGGCCACGCTCGTGGGCGTCGTGGATGCGGCGCTGCGCGGTTCGGCGGCTGATTCCTAGCCGTCGGGTGACCTCGTCGATGGCTGGGTATCCCATCGTCGCGGTGGTGTTGTAGATGCGGGCCACCTCCATGAGTTGTACTTCTGGGGTGTCACCGCTGGCGCACAGAGTGGTGGTCGCGGTCATCATGGTTGGCCTAGTGAGTGGGCTGAGTGATGGTCGCGGGTGCGGGGTGCCGGGGGTCGGTGATCACATGACCACCTCGGCTTCCATGACGGCGTCGATGACTCCCTGGTTGGTGAAGTATCCGCCTTCGGTGGAGTAATCCACGGCATCGCGGACGCGGTCCTCGTGGACGGCGTAGCCCTCTGCTGAGAGTTCTTGAACGATGCGATCAGCGAGCTTCGCGGAGGTCATGCTCCGGCGACCAGTGTTGCGCTTGACGGTGCTAGTGATGATGCGCTCGTGCTGGACTTCGTGGTCGGTGGGTGCGATGGTGCTGGTCATGTTGTGCTCCTTGGCTGGTGGTTTAGTGGTGTCGCGCTGGTCAGGCGCAACATGAATACTATAACACGATTAGCACAGAGGAACACAACACTGTCACAGCGCGAGAATACGCACCACCACCTGATGCGACCCATTCACCGGGTCCCGCCGATTATCCGGACCAATCACATGCAGGTCACTATCGTCAGGCAACACCCCGGCGTCGACGATCCCATCCACCAGAGCCTTGGAGAGGTTCTGCAGATTGCTGACTTCGCGGCGCCGATTGTCCGGATACCGGTACCAGACCTCGATACGCGCACCCTCAAGCGGCCGCACACTTGCCTGCCGCGCAGCCTTGAACCCCAGGGTCCGCCAGAGCTTCGTCTTGCGCGCCCGCTCGTGCGGATGGTCCCTCTGGTTCAGGCTGAGGTGATCGTCTTTCCAGTTCACCAGTCGCAGGTCCAGCACCAGCAGGGCGTGGAGGTTCTCGGAGGATGGTGTGACCAGCATTAGGAGGCCCGGGAGTCGAGGTAGTTCTGCAGGGCCAGCAGCGGGTCGTGGTGCCCGTGGATGGTGACCAGGGGGCGCTGCTTCGTGCGGGGCCGGCCAGCGGGGTCACACGGGATGATCTGGGTCTGTGGTGACCCGCCGGTGCCCGCGATCCGTGCCACCAGCACATGAAAGTACCCGTACCCCTGGTGCGCGATCACCGTGGGGAGTTGGTAGTGCCACCAGTCGACGGGCCAGTGGTCCTCAGTGTGAGGTATCAGGGTCGGCATGCGGCGAGCATGAACCGACCGAGCGCTGGGCGGTTGGACGCTCCCGTCCGTCGACGTGATCCCCCTGAGACACCTGTGGCCCCGCTACCTCATAGGTAATCGGGGCCGTGATAGCGCTAGCCGAACAGGGGGCGCGGTCCTACTGCAGTGGTCGTCGTGGGCACCACGGAAGAGTTGAAGCTCTCCGTGGTGACGTTCTTCTCACGCGTGTCGAGAAGGTGCGGCTGCGCAAACTTACCGACTGAGTCGATAACCTCAGATACGGAGAACTCTCGCCTATCCACATAGACCTTCGCTACGGCGCGATGCACAGGATTCGGCAAGTCAACTTCCTTGACCCGCTGGAAGTCGGTCTCCACCAAAGCCTGGACGATCATGTGCCCTTCGTAGAAGGTCTGCATGAAGTCGAAGTCATAAGGCAGCGGGCACAGAATCAAGTTCTTCTGGTTGTCCATCACGATGCGATCGGAGCCACCCTGCGTGGACGGGACGATCGCCACCCTGAGACCAGGCGCTCCTTCCAGAGCTTTCGGTCGCGATTTGATCGTTGTTCCGACCCAGTTGTCGACTTCGCTGCCCCCCAGGAATAGGTCAGCCTTCCACAGTCCCTTGATGCTCTTCGGAAGCCCGTTACGTGTTGTCGGTTTGCGGAATGCGCTCTCGAGCTGGTTCAGGTGGCGGATCAGTTTCACTGGTCTACCCCTAGCGCCGCTCATCACCTGGGACTCCGTGGTGATGAGCTCACGTTGAGTAGCAACGAGTTGCTTAGCGCCCGATTTCTCCATCGCGAACAAGATGGACTGAGGCGTTGCGGATTTGATCTTGCACAGCCTCAGAGCGTCTTGCACTTTCTCGGACACCGTAGGTTCCTGCCGGACTACCGCATCATGGACGGCGTACTCGAAGGCGACACCTAGGTCTCCGTCGCTCTTCTTCCTGACACGCCCCAAGTGCTTCAACTTCATTGTGGACCTGTCACCGTGAGGCGCTATCTGTTCCTCGGCAATCGAGTGCATCATGCCGACGAGTATGGGGCGCGTGACGGCAAGGAGTGCGCTGTAGTCGTCTGCTACTGGGGCGGCTTGTTCTTCTGACCTGATCTCCATATTGCGAATCTACAGAACGTCGTTGGTCCTGCAACACGCGGCGCTCCGATACGGGCCCTCGATACGCCCCGGATGTCTAATGCTCTAAACGCCTACACCTTCCCCCAGGGGCTGATATTCCGGGCTTGCACCTCTGTGTGGACCCCGGTCATCTGGTCGGCTTGGGCTTGGGCGTACTCGCGGCGGGTGTGGGTCTCGGCGAGGGCTTGCCGGCGCCCATCGGCCAGGAGGATCACGACCCGGTACTCGGTGGTGCTCATGAGGCTGGCTCTTTCCGTGCCTCGATTACTCCAGTGAGCCAGGTCAGAATCTCTTCAACCTTGGCTAGGTGTTCATCTAGCTCTGGCCCGTAGTCCTTGTCTTCCATGAGCCGTGTGGCTTTCTCGAGGCGACCGATGATGATGCGCATGATGTCGCTGTCATTCATGGTTGGTGCCGTAAGAGCTGCGTTCTGGCTCATCAGCGGCTGCCTTTCCCGTATCGGAAGCTGCTGCCCTGGTTGAGGCAGGGGTGGCAGAACACTTTGCCGTAGGTCTTGCGTCGGTGTTCGACTGCGTTCTCAGCCAGGCGCATCTCTGTGTCGCAGGTGGGGTTGTCGCAGGTGACGGTGACAAAGGTCAGGGTGACGGGCATGGTGGGCTGTCCTTAGGTCAGGTATCGGTGTCTTCGCTGAGGTCGATGTCGGTCAGGCCGATCATTAGTGGTGGTACTGCTTGGGATTCCTCCCTGCTTTGCGGTCGCGGGCGAGTTGCAGGGGATCAGGATGAGCGGCATATTCGAGAAGAACATCCGCGTGGCAGGCCAACGTTCGCCCTGTCTCGGGGTCGGCGGTCGGGCACCAGCAGGCGAGGTCGCGGCCGCGGAGGGGCTCGAGGTCGATCTGTCCGTGTTCGAGCCGGTAGTAGAGGGTCTCTTCTTCGTACTTCTGGGTGGCGAACTGGTGGGCGTACGCCCTGGTGTCGCCGGTGCGGCGTTGTTCGCCGGTGTCGGTGTTGATGACGTCGTACACCCACCGGCCGGGGATGGTCTCCCCTGCCCCGTGCTTGTCGTCGGGTCGGGTGGCGAGCCGTGGACGGATGATGAACGGGTTACCCCACCGTGAGGAGCGGTCAACGATGGTGGCGCCGACGGGGAGTCTCCACCCTTTCGCCCGGCTGCGCTGGATCCTCTCAGGCACGGGGGTCTCCTAGTTGGTGAGGGCGTAGTCGGTGCGCGCGGCGACGGATTCGGCCCGGTAGCTGGCCTTGATTTGTTCCCATTCGGGGTCGACCCGGGCAGGGTTGGGGAAGAGCTCGGCGTGCTTCGCGTCGCGGATCTGGTCGAGGGTTGAGAGTTTGTGGGCTCCCCGGACGGCGCAGTCCCAGTCATCGGTCCATCCCAGCCACTTGCCGTTGGCGTCGTAGACATCCCATGTGGTTAGGCGGAAGAGGGTGCGGAACCCGCTCGTCGCGCGGCGGACTTTGTATCGCTGGTTCATGTGCCGGTGGCTCCTCCGGTGAGCTGGTTGACGTAGGCGTAGAAGTTGGTGCGAGCCCGGTGGGTCTTCTGTGCGAGTTCGGCGGCTTCGGTTGCTGCGGCGCGTCCTTCGGGTGATTCCGCCGGTAGGTCGCAGGTCATTACCGCGTGTTCACGTTCCTTCTGCGCTCGGATGACGTGCTCGGCGTGGAGGGCGTTGAGCTTCTCCCCCTGAGCCTTCGTCAGAGGCGGGGTGTGTTCACTCATCGCTCGTTGCCTCCGTATGGACGGGCTCTACTGGTCCCCCGGGATCTGTTGGCCACCCGGATTGATCTGAGTCGTTGGGGCCCATCTCGTAGTTGTCGTAGATGACGCCGGTGATTCCGTAGACCTCGCCGGTGCCGTCGGGTTTGCTGAGGGCGAGCATCCAGTCCTTGTCATTGAGGCGTTCGATGTGGACGGTGCAGTCGGTGCGGACGATCTCGTCGTAGGTGCCCTCCTGGTCGTAAGTGCGACGCTCCTTAGGCATGCTCGTCTTCCCCTCCGGCGCGTCGGTTTTCGGCGGCTTCTCGGACGAGACGGACGTAGAAGTCGGCGTTGTCGGAGCCGGGGATCGCGCCGGCGAGCTGGTGAATGGTCTCGGGCCCACCGACCAGGGATAGTTTCGATTCCTTGTGGAGCTTCTCGGTGATGGTGACGACGTCGACGGGCTGGTTGGTGTCGTCGAGTTCCCGGATGGCTTGGAAGATGAACCGGTGGGAACTTTGGGTGAAGTCGCTGGCGGTGAGGCCGCTGGCTGCTTTGCGGCCGTGCTTGGAGAGGATCATGCAGGCGAGGGCGGAGTCTTCGGCGACGGTGTCGCTGGTGGGCCGGTACGGCTCCTCGGGCCCCGGTTTGGTGTACTCACCGCGGGGCGCGGCAGTGGAACCAGTAAACGGGCTGGTCATAACCCACTTAGAGTCATTGCAGTCAGTAATGATCCGCCCGTCAGGGTACTTTTCCAGCAATCCCTGTGGGTCTTCCCAGTAGTCCAGGCCCAGCAGACCATGGAACGCCCAGCGGCCATGAGCGTCTTTCGTGGACCTGCACTTCTCTTCGACCCGGTAACAGGCGCCCACTGGTGCTGCAGCCAGGTCTGCTGGGGTCACGGGCGCGTCGGTGTTCTTGACGTACTGGCCGTCGGGGGTGATGACCCTGTGGTATGCCTTAGTGCCGAAGGACGCTTCCCTGGGTGTGAACGTGAGGTTGTCGGGAAGATCAGTAAGGGAGGTGATCTGCGCGGGGTCTGCTTCTTCCTCGTGGTACTTGTGCAGGGTGACGGCGTCGCCGAGTTCGGCGGTGATTCCCCACACTGCTGCGCCCTGGGCTGCCCCGTGAGCCGGGATCTGTTCGTCGAGTTTGGTTTCGTCGACGTCGATGATGAATCGGCGGGTGATGGTGCTGGTGGTCTCAGCGAGGTACTTAGGCACTGGGGGTCTCTTTCTCCGGCAGGTGCAGGACGGTGAGCGGTGCGTATGACTTGGCGAGTCCTGCCGCCGTGGTGAAGTCAGCACCCTCGGCTGACCACAACCAGCCCAAGTTTTCGTGAAGCTTCTGGACGCCGTCGCCTTCGTTGTCGAGCAGGACAGTGCCCACCGGCAGGGCGTCGAGCAGCTCCGCGGTGGTGATCTTGTCGCCCACCTTCACCGGGGCGGCGGCCTCTGCGGGTTCGGACAGCAGCACAAACTCCACGCTGTCCATGAACTCGCTGCCGGGCCGAATCTTGGTGGCTGCCCAGGGGCCGTTCTTGAGCCTGTGGGCCACCCACATGCCGGGGCGCAGTTCGTCGGCGGTGATGGTGCGGTGCGTGGAGAGGTGGCGGTCGCAGCACTCAGCCGCGACACCCATCTCCTGTTCTTCGTAGGACTCGCAGCGCCGCTTGAGTTGTTCGTTCTCGTTTTCGAGGCGTTGGACTGTTGCCTCGTAGGCCGTGTTCTCGGTCTTGAGCTGGTCGAGTTCGCGGTGGATGAAGTCGCGGGCGGCCATGGCGTGGAGGTGGAAGGTGCTGTGGTCCTGCGTGGCTGCCCACGCTACTGCGAGGTCATTCCAGGTCGAGGGGCGCTGGACGTACTGCTGGGTCATTTCTGGTCCTCCTGGGTGGGGAGGCTGACCAGGGTGATGTGGTGGTACTCGAGGGAGAACAGGTCCACACTGCTCACGGCGTTCCCGGAAAGGCGATACCAGAAACCGTCGCGGCGCTTCTGGTAGCGTTCCTCGGTGTCGTCTCCTCCTTGGACGACGGTTCCGGGTGGCAGACTCATGTAGGTGCTGAGGCTTGGGTCCTCGATGCTGTCGCCCTCGTAGAAGTCGTTGCCGCCCAGGGTCACGAAGGATTTCTCGGATCGTTCGTCGACGATCTCGGCGTCGATGTCCTCCTCGGTGGACTGGATGATCTGGTCCTCGATGGTCTGGGCGTCGGCCTCGTACATCTCACCGAGCCCCTGGGTGAACGCGATCAGCCCCTTGGGGGCGTTGGCGTGTTCGAGGTGGGCGGCGACCATGTCGAGCCGGTTGGCGGTGGTGCGGGCTTGGTTGAGCTTGGTGAGCTGGTCCTGGATGCTCATGGGTTGGTCTCCTGTGCGGTGCGGGTTTCGCGGATCTTGTCTTTGGGGATCTTCGGCTGGTCGAACCCGGGCGGGGCAGCGATGGTGACTGTCTTGGCGTTGACACGGACGACCCGGCCCACGTTGCCGGTGACGCGCCCGTACTTCTCGTACCGGATTAGATCCCCGGGTTTCAGGCTGTCGACGTCGCAGTGAGTGTTCGCGCGAAGCTCGGCTTCTCGCTTCTCCGTGCGCAGCTTGTGCTCGAGTCGCCGCACCTCCTCTTGGGCGGCGACTCCCTCGCGGGCGAGTCGGGTGGTCCGGTTGATGCGTTTGGCTTGCGCACCGGGTGCTTCCTTCCGTCGGATACCTGACAGCGCGCCGGGGTCTTTGTTCGGCAGTCCGGTGCGGTCCCACTGCGCGTTGAGGGTGTCGAGTCTCTTGCGTGCCGCTTCCAGCTGCTGCTCCGTGGTGGAGGGGCCGCTCATCGGGTGACCTCCCGGATGATGCCGGTGGCGGTGTTCTCGTGCAGACCCGGGTGGCCCTTGTGGAGCGTGCAGTAGAGCCACTGGCCGCCGCCGATGTCCTTCACGTGGGCTTTGCAGCGGAGCCCGTCAATCTCGATCCGGATAGCGTCCGCATGCGCGTAGGCGGCTTTCGCTTTCGCCATCGCCACTTCAAGCTCTGCTTCCTTCTTGCGCAGCTGGTCCTTGTAGCTCACCGGACCACCGCCCGGGTGCGGGACTTCTGACAGGTCTGCTTGTGCAAGTCCTGCAGGGTCTCCACGAGTTCATGCGCGGCCACCCGCTCAGATTCGGTGGCGGGCACCATGAGCTTGAACGTGTCCCCGCAGCACTCGAACATCCCGGTCATACGGGGCCGACATCCGTGACACACGTGCATGGTCTGCCACGGGTAATCAGGATGCCACTCCCCCGGGTTAGGGCAGACGGCGCGATGCCGGTCCACCAGGTCACGGAACAGGTCATCGGGGACAAGCTCACCGGTGACGCGCAGCAGCCGCGTGTAGTGCTCCGCGAGATCCTCAGGGACATCCTCGAACACCCCGCACGATCGGCAGAGTGCACGCCCAGCAATAGGTTGATCAGTGGCCATGGGCCTCTCCTGGTGTGGTTTAGTGTTGGTCGGCGCCGGTGGTCAATCGGCACACGATAAGCATAACACGTTTACCGTGCTAGATCACTACCGGCGCACACCACGCCACCGATCCACCTCGGCCATCAACTGCACCCGACGCTCAAGCGCATCCTCCGGCGGCGGCTCCGTAACCGGCACACCCGTCATCCTCCCAATAGTGGCCAGACGCCTCTCTGCGGCCTCAGCACGCTTCCGATAGTGTCCAGCTCCTTCTCCATCTCCCGAAGCCTACGAGTGGCCTTCTCGCGCTCCTGAGCGACCAGCCCGAACTGATACACACCCATGTTCTCGCCTCGTTTCCTTCCCTGGGTTGCCTGCCGTGGTTAGTCCAGTACGACTGTGGTGGGGCTGCGGTCGATGGCGTGCTGCACTTCTGGTGTGAGCTGCTGGTACACGTCGGCGGTGATGGTGGGAGGGAAGTCTTGCCATTTCCGGCAGGCGGGGCAGTTGACTGCGAGTTTCCCGATCTGGGCGTGTTCGGGGATGGGGCATGGGGGGCTTGGGCGTTTGTCGGTGTCGTTGGTGGGGGTGTGGGTTTGTAGGTGTGCCCAGTGGGGGCCGGGGTGGTGGAGGAGTTTGGGGGTTTCGGCTTTGGGGTTGCCGGCGAGGAGGAGGAGTGCTGCTGCGAGGTCGGTGGCGGTGAAGTAGGCGTTGAGGGGTTCGATGAGGGTGATGGTGCCTTTTTCGGTCCAGTCGGTGCGGATGCTGGTGGTGAGTGCTGCGAGGTGTTCGGCGCGTTCGTAGCCGAGTCGGTGGTTGGGGTGGATGGGGGTTCTGCCGTGGGTGATGGGGGGCTGGGGTTGGGTCATGGTCTGCTCCCGGTGGTTTAGCGTTTTCCACAGGCTGGTTAGGCACTGTAGTTATGTGATCACTTTATGAATGAATGATTTTTTAAATATCTCTTTATGAGTGTGGTGGAGGTGAGCGGAGGGGTTCCCCGTTACTCGTTCCTCGTTACTCGTTATCCGGCATCCCTTCGCGCATGGGTTTCTGCATGGGTTCACGGTGGGGTTTCCGGAAGGGTTCCGGGAAGGGTTCCAGTTACCCTTAGATCCCTTGTGGTTACTGGCATCCGATGGCCTCCGGGAAGGGTTCCGGTAACCCTTCCGCTTGGGGTTCCAGAAGGGCTCCTGGAAGGGTTCCAGTTGGGGTTCTGCGAAGGCATCCGGGAAGGGTCCTAGTAGGGGACGCTGCTGCTGAGCTCATCGGCGTAGATCGGCAACCGGTCAGGCAGACTATCCACAGGCTCATAGCCGGATTCATCATCGAATTCCTGCCCATTCCCGTGGGTCTCCTCCGGGTCATCGAGCTCCCCCGTCTCGGGGTCAGCACCAGCGGCCCGGGCCTCCTCCAACCGCTGCATGGTCTGGCAGAGCGCCACCCACAACCTGGGATCTTCCTCCTCGATCTCCGCCCACCCTTTGAGCTCCGGCTCCTCCCTCAAGTACCGGGCCAACTCCATCAGCAGCACATCCAGGATCCGCCGGGAGTACACACTGTCCAGGGACCGGACCATGTTCTTCGTCAGGTTCGGCTGCTTGATCACCTCGTGGTGCCGGACGAAGGACCGGATCAGGATCTCCTGGGAGTCCTCATCAATGACCAGGAACCGGGCATGTGTGAGCTCCTGGACCCCGGCGTCGAAGTCCTCACGGGTGGAGTCCCTGCTGGTGCGCAGATACCGGCCTGGCACCAGAGGAAGCACCCCCGCATAGGTGCGCGCCTTATTCGCCAGCAGCATCAGATAGATCCGCTGCGCGTTACTGCTCAGCCCTACCCAATCCGGGTCATCCCAGATGTCGGAGTAGATCCTCCCGAAACTTCTGCCGGACCCTTTCTCAGACCCCTTCTCAGGCGGCCGGGGCCGGGGCCTTTGTTTGGTGCGTGACAAGGCAACCGTCACGTCCTCTCAATCTCGTGTCGCGGGTGCGAGCCGCTAAGGAACCTGTTTGATCAGCTCGACGGGGCGCGGCGCGCCTCCGCGTCTCTCTGCTTCTGCCCCAGACGGGCAATGAGCTTCCGGTTACGGCGCCGCATACGGGCCTTGCCGCGGGCCGTGGGCCACTCGGAAGCCTTACGGAAAGGGACGGACGTGGACACTCTGGCAGTCAGCTGAGAAGACATGCGCAGAAAGTGCCACGGCCGCCCCCGACCCCGTGGGACGGCCCCTAGTACGGGGCATGCCCATCACCCTGGGGCTGCGCGAATCCGCCATAGGACTCGAAGCCACCCGGCTGCGCGGACCCTCCTCCACCCGTGCCCGCGGCCAGCGGCGTATCCGCCTGCTTCACCCAAGCATCCAGGGACAAGTCAGCGCCCACATAATCCGCCTGGACCTCCAGGGACTGATGCGTGACCCCGTCCTTCTCATAGGACCCGGACCGCTGGCGGCCCACCACAATCACCAGGTCACCCTTATCCAGGGACGCTGCGACGTTGCGCGCGGTCCCCTTGAAGCAGGACACCCTTACCCACGTGGTCGGCCCGTCCACCAGGCGCCCAGTCTGCGGGTCCTTGTCCTTCGGCTGCACGGCCAGCGAGAACGACGCCCAATCCGTGCCGGAGTCGCTGGTCCCTGACTTCACCGGGCCACCGAGGCGGCCGCAATACGTCACTACAGGCTCAAACATCAGGCCGTCTCCCCCTGCTGCTCAGCACCCCAGCCCTCAGGCGGGTTCAACCCATCATCGGCGGGACCGTCGGCGACCTCCCCGGTCTCGGGGTTGTAGGCGGGCATGTCCTGCCCCACCCGCTCGGTCGCGGCCTCCAGCGCCCGGGGGTCCGCTTGCTCGATCCGCTGCGCCGCGTGCGCGAGATCCGCGCCCGGTGTGGCGTCCAGGCGGATGGTCTCGTCCGCGACCATGGCGTTCTGAATGTCGGTGTTCTTCGGCATCCACGTGAAGAGCTTCCGCACGCAGGTCTTCTTGGCCATGGAGTCAAAGTGATCAACCCAGGGCCCGACGATGGTGCCGTCCTTCTTCTTGGCCATCGCGAACTTGTCACGGTGCCGTTCTGCGTCCTCGCGGGTCATGAACTCGAAGGTCGGGATGGTGGCGCCCTTGCGGTAGAAGATCGCATAGTAGGCCCAGACTTCTCCCCTGTCCCGGAAGGCGGGCTTGTGGGAGAGCATGTTGGTGCCGTAGTCGATGTCGAACTGGTCGCCCTCGTACACCTCGCGGGCGATGACCATGTCCATGTCCTGTGCCCGGTTGGCGAGGTCGAGCATGCCCTTGTAGCCGAGGATGAAGGTCGCATCGAACCGGCGATCCTTCGCGTTCCACATCGGCAGGATGTATGCCTGACCCAGGGGTCCGACCCCGGGGCGCAGTCCGAGCTGCGCGCAGGTCATCAGGGCGCCGAGGAAGCTGGTCTGGTCGCACTGGGCGAGCTTCGGATTCTGGCGGAGCACGGTAATCGCGTCACGAACCAGCTGGGCGGCTTCCACGCCCTTGGGCATCGCCAGTGCGAACTGTGCCTCCATGCTGCGGATGGTCTGCTCCAGGCCCTGCGGGGGCGCCTGGCGCTGCGCTACTTGGTTCCCGGCATTCGCCTGAACTCTCTGCTTAAGGCCGTTGGCCATGGTCTTGGTCCTCTCAGTGGTGGTCTAGTGTTGGTCGGTCGATCAGCTGTTGGTCTTCAGCTTCGGCAGCCGGAGGGTGCGGGCCCGGTATTGCTTGTGAAGCTCGGGGTGGTTCTCCTGCAGCTTCTTCGCGTCGAGCTTCTCCGTGGGGACCAGGAAGCTCTTGGCGATGTCCGGGTGCTCCTTCTCAAACTGAGATGCACTGAAGACACCGTTCTGTTTGATGGTGAAGAACACCTCCCCCTCCGGGGACTTCAGGGTGTCGGCCTCTTTGGCCAGCTCCCGGATCTTCGCGGCGGCTTCCTTCTTCTGCTCTACCGCGGTCTTCTCAGCTTCGTGGGCGGCCTCGTACTCGGCGCGCAGTACCACCAGCGTGGTCCGGTCTACGGTGACGGCGGCACCCTCGTCCGCGGTCCGGAACCGGGCCTTCAACGGCTCGTAGTCCACGGCGGTGACGGCCGGCGCCTCATCTGCGAGCACATGGTCGTGCCAGAACCGCTCCCCCTGCTCGATGATGATCCGGATGAGGTCCTCGTCGCGGTCGATGCGGCGCACGAAGAACTCGCGTCCGTCGAGCAGGCCGGCGACCCAGGCATGGGAGCGGCCGGTGACGGCGAGCCCGTGCTGGACCTGCAGCTCGGCGTGGTCGGGCACCTGCCCGTCCTCCCACTCATGGGACAGGAAACCGTTGCTGGTCTTGCATTCCAGGAGTCCGCCGTCGGCGGTGAGCCGGTCCACGGACACCTGCAGGTAGGCGTGTTCCTTGGAGCGCATGAGTCCTGCCCGGCGGGTGCGGATCCCGGTCTCCTCTTCGAAGAGCTGGACCACGATGGGCTCGAGGAGGTTGCCCATGCGCATGGCCATGGTCTCTTCCTTCTCGGTGCCGCGGCCTGTCTTGTCCAGCCACACCTGGTAGGCGGAGCTGTACTTGTTGACGCCGAGGATCGCGGAGGCATCGGACCCGCCGATCCCTTGGCGGCGTGCGGCCAGCCATTCCTCGCGGGGAGCGTCGGCGCGGAGGACCAGGTTGGCGTGCGGGCAGGCCCACCTGGCGGTGTCGAGGTTCTCTACGGTGTCGTGCATCTGTGCGGTCATGCTGGGGCTCCCAGGAAGTCGAAGGCGGCGATGGTGGCCAGGAGGGTGATCAGGACGACGGCGACTCCGGCCAGGGCGGTGAGGACGATCAGGACCAGCTCGCCGGTATGGGTGAGGGTCATGCCTTGGCGGGCGATCCATTCGGGGGTGTGGGTGTCGTGACTCATGCGGTCACCTGGGCGCCGGTGAGAGTGTTCTCCAGCAACTGGGAGGCCCGGCGCATGTAGAGAGTCGTCAGGCGTGTCTGGCCGGTGCGCAGTGAGTGCTCGGCGGCGGCGATGAGAGCGCCGGGGCTGGCGGGGTTGAAGGCTGGCGCAGGTGTTGGTGGCATGCTGGGTCATTCCTTTGGTCTGGTGTGGTTTAGTGGTTGCGCCTGGATGGTCAGTCCAGGATCACGATTACGTGACACGAATACTATAACACGTTCGTGTCGGAGTGCGACACCCTATTGTCACAGCACAACACTCTCAGCTGCGGCATTCCACTAGTCGAGAACAGCAGGGCTAGAATGGTCAGGCGGCCTACAGGTGGTGCTGGGGTCGCATCGCTCATGGCCTTTGGTCCCTGAGTGGTTTAGTGAAGAGCGGGCGTCTCGCGCGATCCTTGCTTTGGTCGGCAGGGAGATGAGGCGCCCGCTCGCTATATTCCAGGGGCCTCTACCGGCGGGCTGCGCGACTGCGCTTCGAGGTCCGGAAAGCCACGTGCTCAACCTTCGGATCCCGGGAAGACTCAGGGGCCTCAACCTCCGGGGCGCGAGTCAGGACCTCAGCGATATTCTCGGCCTGCTCACGGGTGAAGAGAATCGCGTTCCGCGGGCCTCTGACATGGCGAATCCTGCCCTCACGGGCCATCTTCTTGATCTCATACACGGACAGACACGGCTGCCCATTGGAGCGATATCCATACATCTGCTCCACCTGGTGTGGGTCCATCATCATCAAGCGGGTGTCCGCATCAACGGTGGCAGCGCTCATGCGATCACCGCCTCCTTCAGAGTGGTCTTCGACTCATCGTGGGAGAACAGGACCCCCTCGTTCACACCGAGCTCGCGCTCGATGGCCCGGGCAAGACCGGGGGTCACAGAACTCATGCGCCCAGCGCGAAGATGGTCAATCGTTGAAGGGGTGCGGTGTACTCGCCGGGCCAGCTCCGAAGCCGTCATGACGTGGCTCGGGCTGGTCCCGACGAGTGCAGCGAAGGCGGGTCGATTTTTCAGGTGCACGGCGTCTCGCGCTTCCTCTTTGCGGTGGTCGGCAGGTACGGCAAGACTAACCCGGCTACTCGGAACCGCGCAATCACAGCGCGCAACTTTTCTGTCACACGACAACACACTTCTACTCGGAACTCGCCTGTGCTTGTCCTACTTTTACCGCGAAACCGCGCCAGACAACTAGACACCGCTACTCGGAGGCGGGAATGATCTAGCACGACGACAAGAAAACCACCGTCCACTAGGAGCACATATGACCCGAAACCTACCCGGCTTGATACGAGAACTGATCGGCACACGATCATTCGAACAGCTGGCAGAAGACTGCAACGGGCAGCCATCCAAGCACCGGCTGTACAGCATGGTCCGCGAACCTCTGAAGCAGTTCCCTTCTGTCGAATCCATCCAAGGCCTGGCCCAGGGCCTGCATGTCCACCCCAACACCGTCATCATGGCCTGCGCGGAATCCCTCGGCCTGGCCGACTGCGAAGACAAGGGCCCCGCCCTGGTTCTCCCCGAGAGCGCGCGCGAGCTCACCGCCTCACAGAAGTCCATCGTGGTATCCACCGTCATCGAGTTCGCGAAAGCCAACATCCGGGCACGACAGGATGACGCTTGAGCCAAGACGACGCGCAGCGGCTCATCGACGCCGTCAACCACCAGGAGCTCATGCGCCGCCGACAGGTCCACGGCAGGGACCTCAACGACTGGCACACCGCGCTCCGCGAACTTAAGGCTGCCGGAGAGACACGGCAGGCCCTGGTCCTGCTACACGAGATCATCGACAAGACCCTGGCCCTGGCCCAGTACGACGCCCGAGAACCACAGCTTTGGTGGTTCACGCAAGCCGCCTGGCTGCATGAAAGGCACCGCGACTACGACAAGGCCGCAGCTGTGCTGCAGCAATGGCTGGATGCCTGGCCAGACCGCCGCGCGATCCCCTGGCGCTCCCGGCCCGCGATAGACCGGGAACGCACGAAGGTGCACGCCCGCATACAGAGACTCCGCCGGCGCGCAGGAGTCCTCTAGGTGTAGTTCCTCGACACGTTGTGAACAGTCCGTGACGTGAGCGGAGACCT
>NZ_JAVKGT010000045.1:0-17091 GCF_031432335.1 Nesterenkonia flava
TTCTGAATCCCCTGGACACGCCCGGACCAGCAACACATTTATGGCCTATAACCCCTGCTTGGGCACAAAAAAGCCCCTTCAGACGAGAACAGACCCCGAACCGAGAGCGTGAGGGGGGACGCAGAATCTCGATCCGGGGCCTGTATGAATCACTCGCACCTTGAAGAGGCACTATCTAATGTAAGGGGCTACCTTAATGGAACACCCTATAGGGGCTGGGAGTTGCCTGTGAGTTTTTACGGCCCGTGGCTGGGCACCCCAGTTAGGCATTGGCCGGCATGCGCCGGACCACCAGCCAGGTCAGCCCTGCCAACACTGCGGCGGCTAGAGCAGCCCATCCCGCCCAGGTGAGGCCGGTCTGCTGCAGCAGCCAGTTCAGCATCGCCGGACCCCAGTCGAAAATGACGCTCAGGCCGAAGAGCACCACGACCAGCAGCATCACTCCGATGAGCAGGAACCACATCCGGGCCATGCCGAAGCGCTTGTAGACGAGGGCGAAGAAGGCGCCGATGAGCATCAGCAGCATCGCCGCAGCCGCTGCCAGCAGTCCCACGGCCGCGGCCCCGCCCTGCTGGGTCAGATACGGCAGGGCCATCATGTAGTGGTGGATACCAAAGCCGCTGGTAGCCTCCTCGATCCAGGCCAGCAGGGCGACTACCGCCCCGACTCCGAGACTGACCACCCCGAGCGCCATGAGCATGCCGAGCATGTAGCTGCGCCGGCTGTAGCTCAGGCCCAGAGCGTGGGCGGAACCGCTGTAGGCCACCGCTGCGCTGATGCCCAGCAGGCACCACAGCACCGATTGGCCCGCACCCGAGTACATGGGATCGGCCGCACTGAGTGCCTCGTCAGCATTCAAGTGCACGACGAATGCGATTCCCAGCGAGAGGATAAAGGCGGAGGAGAGCACCAGGGCCGGAATCCCGATGAAGTGCCCCTTGAGAATGAAGTGAAAGCGGAAGACAGACAGTGCCCGGTTCATCGTACGGCCTCCTCAGAGGTGGTGGAGCGGGTGGTGGTCAGATGCACGACCAGCTGCTGCAGCGAGACGGGCGTGATGTCGATCTCGGCCCGGTGCAGCTCTGCGCGCTCGGCGTCGCTGAATCCGCCCATGACCGTGGTGCGGGCGGTGCGGCCCAGCTGTTCAGTGCTGAGCACAGTGCGGGTACCGACCGCCTCCCGGACGCGATGCGCCGGACCCACGAGGGTGACGGCCCGGCCCCGCAGCTGCTCCGCTGGTTCATCCAGCAGGAGCTTGCCCTGGTCAATGAGCACCACGTTCTCGATCAGATGGGAGATCTCGTCGATGAGATGCGAGGAGATGATCACTGTGCGGGGATGTTCGGCGTAGTCGGCCAGCAGCCGGTCGTAGAAGAGCTGTCGGGCTACGGCGTCGAGCCCCACGTAGGGCTCGTCGAAGAGCGTCAGCTCTGCCCGGGACGCGATCCCGGTGATCACGCCGACGGCCGAGCGCTGGCCGTGGGACATCTTCTTGATCCGGGTCTTCTCCGGCACCCGAAACTCCTCGGCAAGCTCCTCCGCGAGGTTCTGGTCCCAGTGGGGGTAGGCGTCCGCGGCTGCTGAGAAGGCGTGCCGGGCTTTGAAATCGTCGAAGTAGCGCTGCGCTTCTCGGATGAAGCTGATCCGCGACAGCACGTGTTCGTTCTCATGGGGGGCCTGGCCGAAGACTTGGACTTCTCCGCTAGTGGGAAAGTCCTGCCCCGTGATCAGGGACATCAGGGTGGACTTGCCGGCACCGTTGCGTCCGAGCAGTCCGTGGATGGCGTGTTCTTCGAAACTGGTGGTCACACCGTCGAGCGCCAGGGTGTCGCCGTGACGGCGGGTGAGGTGGCGAACCTCGATCGCAGCGGTCATCGTATGCTCCTCTATTTCTGCGGGCCGGACTGCTCAGCGCGTTCCCGCAGCAGCCCGATGACTGTCTCGACCGACAGTCCGATGGCATGGGCTTCGGTGAGCATGGGGTCCAGGTGGTGCTCGCTGAAGCTGCGGCGGCGTTCCTCACGCAAGATCTCCCGGGCGCCCTCCGCCACGAACATGCCCAGCCCGCGACGTTTGATGAGGATGCCTCGATCGACCAAGAGGTTGATCCCCTTGGCGGCGGTGGCGGGATTGATCCGATGGAAGCTCGCCAACTCATTGGTCGAGGGCGCACGTTCGCCTTCAACGAGTGAGCCGTCCAGTACTGAGGCCTCAATCTGCTCAGCGATCTGCACGAACAGCGGACGCGTCTCATCCATCACCGTCACCGCCTTTCCCGGAACCGAAGAGAAGCCTTCACAGCTTAGCCAACACCACTACTTATGTGGTTCATTACTCTACTAATGAACCATGGAACGACGACGACGTCAAGCCCTGTGGTTCGCCACCGTGAGGAAAGGCACCGCAGCCCGCTTCTGGTGGAGCGCAACCGGGCTACATAGGATGGCGGTATGAGTGGAGAGAACATCGAATGCTGGCTGACTGATATGGACGGCGTGCTGGTGCGTGAGCACGAGGCCCTTCCCGGCGCAGCGGAGCTGCTGGAGCAGTGGCGGCGTCAGGACCTGCCTTATCTGGTGCTGACCAACAACTCGATCTTCACCGCCCGTGATCTCAGCGCACGCCTGCGCAATTCGGGACTCGTGGTGCCCGAGGACCGCATCTGGACCTCGGCACTGGCCACGGCTACTTTTCTGGCCCAGCAGATCGGCCCTGAGTCCAACGCCGCCGGCAGCGCCTACGTGGTGGGCGAGGCGGGACTGACCACCGCGCTGCACGAGGCAGGGTTCATCATGACCGAGACCAATCCGGACTACGTGGTGGTGGGAGAGACCCGCAACTACAGCTTTGAAGCGATCACTAAGGCGGTGCGGCTGATCAACAGCGGCGCACGGTTCATCGTCACCAACCCTGATGCCACCGGGCCCAGCCCCGAGGGCGTCCTTCCGGCCACCGGTGCCATCGCGTCGCTCATCACCAAAGCCACCGGTCGCGAGCCCTACATCGTCGGCAAGCCGAACCCCATGATGTTCCGCTCAGCCCTGAACCGCCTAGGTGCTCACTCCATGCACACCGCCATGATCGGCGACCGTATGGACACCGACATCGTGGCCGGCATGGAAGCCGGAATGCACACGGTGCTGGTGATGAGTGGAGTCTCCTCCCAAGCCAGCATCGCAGCGTATCCCTTCCGCCCCAACCGCATCATCGACGGCGTCTATGAGCTCCTTGACGAGCCATGGGAACAGGACAGCGAGAGCTGACACCGTCGCAGACGATCGGCGCGCACCCAGCAGCCCATGGGCGCAGGTGCTCAGCACTGGCGCGGCGGATATCGGCAGGCGGCTCAGCGTCTTCACGACGGATGAGGCGGAGGGCGGCAGAGCTCGGAGTTACTGATCGAGCCTACCGGCAGAGCCAGCTCCCCGGCCCAGGGATCCGCGATATGCCCGCCACAGCAGCACCAGGAGTGTCACGACCACCAGTACACCGAGCACAAAGGCAAGTAGGGGCGGTCGGATACCTGCCACAAGCCAGAGCACCAGAAACAGCGCGGCGAGCCCCGCACCAAGAACCAGCAGTCCGCGGGCGGTGGCCGGCATAGGACTCTCCTCTTCCTCCTGGGGAACCTATCGGCACTGGTCCAGCACCTGAGAGATTTTCTCCGGGCACGAGAAAGACCCCGGACCGGCTGCGTGAGGGGGACGCTTCAGAATGCCGGGCCCGGGGCCTTGAATCACTCGCACCTTGATGAGGTACTTACTAACGTAGGGGCCCACCTTGACGGAACACCCCATATCGCCTGAATGTTTCCTGTGAGTTTTTCTGAGCTGCCGAGGGCCGTGCAGCCCGCGGATCTACTCCGAATAGGGGGTGCCGGGATGCAGGATCAGGTGCCCGTCTTCCACCGTGACGCGGTGGGTCTTCACGGGCGTCATAGCCGGGGGGGTTTCGGGCACGCCGGTCTTCAGGCAGAACGCTGAGGCGTGCATCGGGCACTCCAGGGTGTCCTCCTCCACGTACCCGTCGGAGAGGGAGACTGCTTCGTGGGAGCACACGTCATCCAGCGCGTAGAAGCCGCCGTCCTCCGCGTGCACCACGGCGATGTCCTCCGTGTAGCCCGATGTCTCTGCGGTGACCTGCATGACCTCGCCCTCGGGAAGCTGCTCCGCGGGGCCTAAATCTACTGTGTCTGCCATAGCATCCATTCTTCCAGCTCTGCTGTTGACCTCAGTGGTCCTTGGTCAGTGGTCCTTGGTCAGTGGTCCTTGGTATAGCCGCGCAGCAGCTCCAGCTGGCGGCGCTCCCGCTTGGTGGGGCGGCCAGTGCCGCGCTCGCGGCGCGGCAGGCCCACGTCCCGGGGTTTGATCTGTTCGGGCGAATGATCGCGATAGGCCTTCTGCGCCACCGGCGCTCCCACGCGCTTGCTGTGGGTGTGGATCACCTCAAGAATCACCACATATCCGGGACGGCTGATGTGCACGCGCACTCCCGGACCCACCTTGGTGGCAGGCTTGACCGGTTCTCCCTCGATCTTGATCTTGCCCGCGCGGCAGGCATCGGTCGCCGCGGAGCGGGTCTTGAACATGCGCACCGACCACAGCCAGGCGTCGATGCGCACCGGCGAGGTCGGTCCTGCAGAGCCCGCCGCAGCGGGACCGGGACCAGCAGAGGGTGCGGTGGAGTCGGCGTCGCTCATAGGGCCTTCAGTCTAGCGAGGCTGCACCGAAGACCCTATGAGCCGCAGCGAACCGGAGCCCTCAGATGCCGGCACCCTGGTGGGTCTCCGCCTGCTGGCGCTCCAGTGCGGAACCCTCCACGTCGACGTCGGGCAGGATCTTGTCCAGCCAGCCGGGCAGCCACCACGCCGCTGGTCCGCACAGGGTCAGCACCGCGGGCACCAGCAGCAGACGCACCACAAAAGCATCCAGCAGAACGCCCACGGCCAGGCCCAGTCCGATTGAGGCGATCATCGGGTCCGGGGTGAACACGAAGCCAGCGAACACCGAGGCCATAATCAGGGCCGCGGCGGTCACCACCGCACGTCCGGCGTGCAGACCCTGCCGTACGGCCAGCCGCGGGGCCGAGCCGTGCACATAGGCTTCCCGCATACCGGAGGCGGTGAACAGCTGGTAGTCCATGGCCAGGCCGAACAGGATGCCCACCATAAGGATCGGCAGGAAGGTCATGATCGGGCCCGGCCGGCTGATACCGAAGACCTCTCCGAGCCAGCCCCACTGGAAGACCGCGACGACGACGCCGATGGAGCCCGCCAGCGAGCCCACGAATCCCAGGGTCGCCACCACGGGCAGCAGGATCGAGCGGAAGACCATGATCATCAGGATCAGGGAGAGTCCGATCACCAGGGCAAGGTAGAGCGGCATCGCATCGGCGATCACATCAGAGATGTCGATCTGCGCTGCGGTCATGCCCGCCACGGAGAGCTCGGCATCGGCCACATCGGTGCCCGAGAGGGGGTTGCCGTCACGGAACTCGTGAACCAGCGCCTCGGTGGACTCCGAGGCCGGGCCCCCCACGGGGATGACCTGGTAGGCCGCCATGGAGTTGTCCTCGGAGAGGGTGATGGGCACGACGACGTCGATGTGCTCGTGATCAGCGAGACCCTCGGCCACATCGAGCTGGTACTCGGAGGCTTCGCCCTCCTCCATCGCCTCGGGGAAGTCGGCCAGCACCACCAGCGGCCCGTTCATGCCCTGGCCGAAGGACTCCTCGATCTCCACGTAGGCCTGGTGGGCGGCGGAGTCCTCGGACTCGGAGCTGGCATCCGGCAGACCCAGGCGCAGATCGAAGGTCGGCACTGCAAGCAGCCCCAGACCCACCAGGGAGACCACGGCGATGCCGAGGGCCTTGGCGGTACTCATGGGCGTGCTGATCTTCTCGGCCTTCTCGCTCTCCAGACCGATGCGGCGGCGCTCCTTGCGACGCAGGATCTTCCATCCCACCAACTTCAGCAGGGCAGGGGTCATGGTGGTGGCCATCAGGACCGCGACGACGACGCAGAAGGCCGCGACCGTACCCATCAGCGCCAGGAACGGCAGACCGGTGACGTTCAGAGCCAGCAGCGCGATGATGACCGTGGCGCCGGCGAAGACCACCGCGTTACCCGCGGTGCCGTTGGCCAGGGCAATCGACTCCAGCAGGGGCATGCCGTCCTTGAGCTGGCGGCGGTGCCGGTTGATGATGAACAGCGCGTAGTCGATGCCCACCGCCAGGCCCAGCATAAGGCCCAGGATCGGCGTCATCGACATCATCTCGACGACGCCGGAGAGCGCCATGGCACCGGCCACACCGATGCCTACGCCGACGAGTGCATTGAGCAGCGGCAGGCCCGCACCGATGAAGGTGCCCAGCATGACCAGCAGCACCACGGCGGCAACCATGAGGCCGATGATCTCGGCGATGCTGAACAGGTGGGGCATCTCGAAGCTGAGATCCCCGCCGGGCAGCACGTCGACGCCGTCGATCTCTGCCTCGGTGAATAGTCCCGCCACCTCGGCAAGGTCTTCGGTGCCGACCTGCTCCAGGGGATCGTGGAAGCCGACCATCAGGATCGCGGCTGACTCGTCCTCGGAGACCATAGAGGCATCCTCGGTCAGAGCGAGCATGCGTTCGCCGCGCTCCAGCTCGGCCTCTGCTTCCCCGTTCTCCAGGGCCTCTTCGCCCTCGCGAACCTCGGCCTCGCCGGCCTCGATCTCCGCCAGGCCGTCCTCGGCCTCGGTGATGGCCGCATCGTTGGCTTCGATTTCCGCCAGTCCGGCCTCTGCGGCCTGGACCTGGGCCAGCTGAGCCTGGAGTTCGCCGCGCTGTGCCACGATCGTGGCGCGTGCGGCGTTGAGCTCGGCCTCCACAGAGGGCCAGTAGCCTCCGGCGAGCGCCTCCTGCACCTGGGCATCGAGCTGGGCGTCCTCGGCGTCGAGCTGGGCCAGGCCCCCCTCGAGCTCTTCGCGGACGGAGGGAAGCTCCTCGGCGCTCATCCCGGACTCTTCGAGCTGCTGCTCGAACTGGGCACGCCCGGCCTCAAGCTCCTCCCGGGCCGCCGGAAGGTCCTCAATGCTCATTCCGGCCTGGGCGAGCCCCGCTTCCAGCTCGGCGCGGCCGGCCTCAAGCTCCTGGCGCGCATTCTCCAGCTCCGCCGGGGCGTTCTCCAGCTCGGCGCGGCCGGCCTCAAGCTCCTCGCGCCCCTGGGCCATCTCCTCCTCCGTGGCGAAGGGGTCGGTGACCGAGTCCACGATCTCGTGCTGCTCCACCTCGTCGATGAGCTCACTGATCTGGCGCTGCTGGTCCTCGGTGAAGGGCTCACCGTTCTCGGTGCGCACCACAGCGGTGGCGCTTCCGCCGCCGGCGTCGGGAAGCTCGTCAGCAAGGCGGTTGGCGACGTCGGTGGTCTCCAGATCCGGGACGGTGATCTGGTCCGTGAGCTGGCCGCCGAAACCCAGGAAGGCGGAGACTGCCACGATCAGCGCCACGAACCAGGCGGCGATCACCGTCTTTGCCCGCCGGGCGGCGAGAAGTCCGAGCCGGTAGAGAAGCTTTGCCATGCGCGAGCCCTTCAGGAGGTCAATGAATGAGTGCCGGGATCGAGTTTTCTAGAGATCTGGCGGCCGGGCCATAGGGGGCAGCCCTGATTCTTCCCTGATGAGAGCCCGACCGATCTCCCCCATCTTATACGGAACGTCACGTCTCGGAATTCGAGGAACGCCCCCTGAGACCAAGATCACACCGAGGGTTTCGGCTCTTAGTCCCGGGGCAGGATCCCGGTGAGCACCATGTCCAGCTGAGCGCGCATCCACTCAGGATCCGGGGAGCCGACGGTGATCAGGCGAATGATGAAGGGGTCCATGATGGTGGCGGCCACCATGGAGGGATCCACTCCCTCCCGCAGCCCGCCGGCCTCCTGCTCAGCGCGCAGGCGCTCGGCGACGGCCATCCCCTCCCACACGATGCCGCCGTTCAGCAGCGCGCGGGTCTCCTCTCCCCCGGTGACCAGTGCCGCCATGAGGCTGCGTGCCATGACTGCGGTGTCCTCTCCTCCGGCCCGCGTGATCTCAGAGTCCAGCCAGCTCATCAGATCGGCCCGGAGGTCTCCGGTGTTGGGCACCGGCTCGAAGTCCAGCTTCAGCCGGCCGGTCAGCAGGGCCTCCAGCACCACCCCGGCCTTGTTCTTCCACCAGCGGTAAATGGTCTGCTTGCCGACTCCCGCCTCGGCGGCGATCCGCTCCACCGTGAGGTCCTGGTAGGAGCACCGTTCCTGCTCCAACAGCTTGGCCGCGGCGTCGAGGACAGCATGATGTGACGCCTCGCTGCGAGGCCGACCGCGGATTCCCATGCCAGCCATGGTAGTCGCCGGGCGGGAGGCGCCGGCTACGGCCCAGACGTGCCCCATGCAGCGGGACCGGACGTCGCCGTGGCCTCGCGGACCATAGGATGGTCCTCATGCCCGCCCCGATCTACCGCGAGACTCTTCGGCTGGAGAGCGCCCACGAGGATCTGGCGGCGGACCTCTTCACGCAGCTGCGCCGGCTCTTTCCTGAGCAGCCCCAGGCGCTGCTGGACAGCAGTGACCATGCCCGCACCCCCGCCCCGCAGCGCAGCCGGTTCAGCATTCTGGCCTTCTCTGCCGGCGCCTGGGCCGAGACCTTCCGGTCCCGGGGCGCCGAGAGCTTTTACACCTGGTTGAGGCAGGCCTGGCCATCCTCTGAGGCGGACGCGTCCCGGGAGCCCTGTCCGTTCCAGCTGGGCTGGGTGGGCTATCTGGGCTATGAGCACCAGGCAAGGTTCTTCCGGGCCACCCACGCCGTCGTCGTCGACCATCACACCGGCACGGCACAGACCCAAAGCGTGGAGCATGACTGGGCCGCCGCGGTCCGCAGCGCCCTTTCTACGCTGCACACCGCGGAAGTTCAGCCGCCTCCTTCCACCGTGTACTTGGAGGACCTGCAAGTGCGGGACTCCCGGGGAGAGTATCTGGAGAAGATCCGTGCAGCCCAGCGGCAGATCGCGGAAGGCAACTCCTACGAGATCTGCCTGACCACCGCAGTCACCGGCAGCCTCCACGGTGATCCCTTTGACGCCTACCGCATGCTGCGACGGGCTAATCGCGCCCCGTTCACGCAGTTCTTGAGCTTCCCTCCAGGGACCGACGACGACGGCGTCACCCTCGTCTCCACCTCCCCGGAGCGGTTCCTGCAGGTCACCCCGGAGAGGATCGCCCGGTCGGAGCCCATCAAGGGCACCCGGCCACGGGGCGCCACCCGTGATGAGGATGAGGCGCTGGCGAGGGATCTGGCCGCCCACCCGAAGGATCGGGCGGAGAACGTGATGATTGCCGACCTGGTGCGCAACGACCTCTCGGTGCACGCGGTACCGGGCTCGCTGCGCACTGAGAGGCTCTGCGCTGTGGAGAGCTATCCCAGCGTCCACCAGATGGTCTCCACGGTGAGCGCCCGCATCGATCCCCAGACGCATGCGGCTCGGGTGGTTGAGGCGGCGTTTCCTCCCGGTTCGATGACGGGCGCCCCGAAGATCTCCACCTGCGAGATTCTGCGTGAGCTGGAGACCGGCCCGCGGGGTCCCTATTCGGGGGCTGCGGGCTACTTCAGCACCACCGGCGCCTGCGACCTCTCGGTGCTGATCCGCACGCTCGTCGTCACGCATGAGCGCCGATCAGTGCCGGAAGCGGTGCAGCCGGACTTTGCCGGCCAGTCCCGAGGTGCTGATCGCTTTCATCTGGGACTGGGCGGAGCGATCACCGCCGATTCCGATCCCGCCGCCGAGTGGGCAGAGGTCATCACCAAGTCCCGCGGGGTGCTGGGCACACTCGGGGCGGAATTCCCGGGGACCGGCGGCGCTGGCACGGCCCCCGGGAACACGAGGACTACTGCTGTGGGGGCTGGCCGCCAGGCTGAGGCGCCTGGCCCGGCTGCTGCTGACCACCCTGCGGGTAACCCGGCTGGGGCTGACCCTGTCCGGGCTGATTCTGCGCAGGCTGATTTTGGGCAGGCTGATTTTGGGCAGGGTAGCCGTAGCCCTGAGGCTGACCCTGCTGGGGCTGGTATCCCTGCTGCGGGTAGTGCCCCTGGGCACCCTGCTGGGGGTAGCCCGGCGCCTGGGGCTGCTGCGGCTTGGGCTTGACGAAGCTGCGCAGGTAACGGGTGACCTCAGGCCGCAGTGCGTAGTAGACCCAGAATCCATTGATCACCAGGAACGTCGCCGCGGTCTCCATGACAAAGGTGAAGGCGGTCCCGCTGAATCCCTGGCCGACGAAGCGCTGCATCTCCCGGCTGGCAGCACCGAACATGGTCAGCAGCAGGATCGAGTAGATGAGCACGCTCAGCAGCCCCAGCGCCACTCCACCGAGCCCTGCCAGGCGACCCCAGACCTGACGCAGCCAGAGTCCGGCGATGGTGGCCCCGTAACCACCGACGGCGATCACGAGCAGAATGATCGCGAAGACGAAGCCGAAGGTGGTGCTGGCCGTGTCTAGTTCGCGCGCCATGTTGTAGAAGGCCACCAGGCGGATGAGCGTCACCACGGCAAAGACCGCCGAGATGATCGTCAGCACCCAGAGGATGTGGAAGGCTGTGGGCGCACTTGACCCGGGCCATCCGGTCGGCCCGGCGGGTCGGTACTGGGACCCCGCGCCGGAGGCGGAATGTCCGTGCTGTGCGTTCTGCTGCGGCGCTGGATTCTGCGTCATGGGACTCCCCTGTGTGCTCTGGTACCCGCCGAGCCTGGGCTCGTGCTGGCCGTTCACTGTGAGCCTATCGGCACCGAGACTCCGTTGTCTGCCTATTGCGGCACATGACCTGGGCGAACCCTACCTGAGCGGACCCGGGGCCAGTCCGGCCCCTGTGGCGGAGGGTCTATGTGCTGTCTGCGTGGGCCAGGCCCTGCTGGAAGGATTCCAGCTTCTCGGCCTGGAGCGTGGTGACTTCGGCGAACTCCTGCTCGCCCATGTTCGCGGAGGTCACCATCACGATGGTGTGACCAAAGTCAGCGGTGGCGGAGTAGCCCTGGAAGGTGATCTCGCTGCCGTCGTCGTTCTCAGAGGTCGCGGTGATCTGGATCCCGGAGAACGGGGACTGGGAGAAGCTGCGGACCTCGATGCTCTCCCCACCCCTGCTCAGGCCCTCCTCCGAGCAGGCGGAGACGACGTCGTTCCAGATCCCGGAGGTGCTCACGGGCTCCGCGTAGCTCAGCGCCCAGAGGTAGAGCCGTGATTCGGTGTCCTGCTCACCCATGGAGGTGCGGTAGGCGTGCAACAGTCCGTCGATGGCGCCGTGGGTGATGAGGTCCTGGTTGATCGAGTCCATGCGGGCGGCGCACGTGCTCTCACCGAAGGTCTCGACGTAGAAACCCTGGTCCACGGCGATCTCGTCTTCGAAATACTCCACGCCGTAGTGGGTGGTGTGTCCATCGGGGATGCCGGGCAGCTCCGCAGAGGTCAGCAGCGCGGCCATCATGTGCTCCTCGCTCAGCGGCGGGACGGGCACCCCCTCTGCCTGCTCCTCGCCGGCGCTGGGCTCCTCCGAGCCGGCCTGGGCGGTCTCCTCGCTCGGGTCCGCCGACGACGTCCCCAAGCCGCACGCGCTCAGCAGAAGCAGGGGCATCAGGGCGCCCGCGCACAATCCACGGTTGCGATGACTGGTCATCCTGCTCCTCCTTCCGGCGACCTCTTCGGACTCTGGCACGGCATAAGGGTAGTGGATGCCCCGCTCTTTAGGGAGAGCCTCACTGCAGCGCCGAGGTGAGACGGAACACGTTGTCCAAGTAGCGCACGCGCCAGGGACGACGTCGCCAGCTCTCCAGATCCAGGGATGCGGAGACATCCAGATAGCTGCTGAAGACCTCGTCGAGCTCGGCCACCTTCGTCTCGTCCACGACCATGAGCGTGACCTCGAAGTTCAGGGAGAAGGACCGCTGGTCCATATTCGAGGAGCCCAGGACGGCCACGTTGTCATCGACCATCATGAACTTCGCGTGCATCACGTCGGGAGCCGGGTAACGGAAGATCTTGACCCCGGCCTCGAGCAGGGCCTGATAGTAGGACTGCTGGGCGTGCTGGACGGCGAACTGGTCTGCCTTCTCCGAGACCATGACGATGACGTCGACGCCCCGGTGGGCCGCATTGGTCAGGGCGTAGAGCAGTGAGTCATCGGGGACCAAGTACGGGGTGCACACCACCAGGCGTTCGGTGGCCTGGTAGATGAGGTCGTTGAAGAGCCGCAGATTGTTCTCGTCCGGGAAGCCCGGACCAGAGGGCACCACCTGCACCAGAGATCCCCCGTGAGCGGCCTCGTCGGCCCCGAGGTCCACCAGCAGCTCGTCACCGAGATTCTCGCCGGTCTCGGCGTACCAGTCCGAGGCGAAGACGATGTCCAGGCCGGTGACCGCGGGCCCTTCGACCACGACGTTGAGCTCCACCCAGTGCCGGTTCATGCGCAGGGCGGAGGACCGCTGGTAGTGGGGCTCGATGAGATTGGCGGAGCCAGTGAAAGCTCGTTCACCGTCGATGACCACGATCTTGCGGTGGTTGCGCAGGTCCAGACGTGAGAACCGGCGCCGCAGGGGGCGCACGGGCAGCGCTCGGTACCACTGGAAGCTCTCGTAACGTTCCGAAGCCCTGGTCAGCCGGCGCTTGAGGCGACGGTAGCCGTTGACCCGCAGAGTGCCCAGGTGGTCATAGAGCAGACGCACCCGCACCCCGCGTGCGGCCGCGCGCTCCAGGGCGTCGAGCACGGGGCCGGAGTACTCGGGATCGTCACCCACGATGTAGAAGAGCACGTGCACGTACTCTTCGGCGTCGTCGATCGCCTGGACCATCCATTCGAACGAGGCCTTGTAGTCGCTGATCAGCTCCAGCTGATTGCCGTCCTGCAGGGGGAACGCGCCAAGCTTGCGGTTCAGGGCCGCGGTGGCTCCGAGCTGCTCGTCATGGTCGCGCAGCTGGTCGGAGAGGTCCATGTGGCGGGTAGCCTCCAGGAGCGCCTGGTTGATGCGCCGCTGGCGGCGCTGGCGCCGTGCGGAGAGCCGGGTGCTGCCGATCAGGAGGAACAGCGGAAGTCCCACTACGGGGATGAAGAAGATGGCCAGCAGCCAGGCCATGGCGGTGTTGGGGCGGCGGTTCTCCGGGATGATGCCCAGCACGGCCAGACGGAGGCCGATCTCCAGGGTCAGGACAATGAGGATGATCCACTGCGGCAGGGTCTCGATCCCCAGCCCGCTCAGCGGCCACAGCACAGCACACGTCCCGCCCTCGACACCTTCATCCGAACTATCCTACGGGCAGGGGCACCCCAGCAGCCCCCCACTCCCGCCGCTGCGGGGCTATGCTGGGTGCCATGGCCGAGCACTTCAAGCAGGATTCTGTCACCGCCGTCGCCGTCCGCATCGACGCCGAACATCCTCACGGCGTGGTCTTTGACCCGCATCAGCCTCAGCTGCGCGTGACCGACCTGGGCGCGGTGCGCGGCGACGGAGTCTTCGAGACCATGTACGCCCTGCAGGGTCACGTGCGCAAGGTCGACGCGCACCTGCAGCGGCTGCGCCGCTCCTCAACCATCACCGAGATCGGCATTCCGCCCGAGGAGTCCTGGCGGGCCGCCGTCGAACTGGGCCTGGAGGAGTTCCGGGTGCGCGGCCAGCTGCCGGAACACCTGAGCATCCGGCTGACCGCGACCCGCGGGGTTGACGGCGAACCGGCCAGTGACGACCCGCAGTTCGCCGGCACCTACTGGGCTCTGTTCACTCAGGTCTCCGAGACCATGCTGGAGAACCGCGCTAAGCCCATCTCCGTAACTCTTCTGGACCGCGGGTACGACGCCGGGGCGGCGGAGCGTGCTCCGTGGCTGCTGCTGAGCGCCAAGACCCTGAGCTATGCGGTGAACATGTCGGCGCTGCGCTGGGCAAAGAACCACGGGTTCGACGACGTCATCTTCACCACCTCAGACGGACAGATCCTCGAGGCCCCCACCTCCACGGTGCTGGTGCTGAAGAAGGAGGCCGACGGACCGCGCCTGATCACCCCCGTGCTGGAGACCGGCATTCTTCCGGGAACCTCACAGGGTGCGATCTTCGCCGCCGCCGAGGAGGCCGGCTGGAAGCTGGGCTACGGTCCCCTGACCCCCGAAGACCTCTACGACGCCGACCATGTGTGGCTGTGCTCATCCATCCGCCTGGCCACCCCCGTGGCACGCATCGGTGACCATGAGCTGGCCGTGGATGAGGGCTACACGGCGCAACTGATCAGCTTCCTGGAGCAGGACAAGCCGGTCAACCACCCGGTCTAGGGCGCGCTCCCGGGGCTCTGGCCTGCACGTTCCTAGAGCGGGCGGGCGTTGGCCAGCACAGGGATCTGCTGACGGGCCTTGCGCACCGTCTCCTCGTCCAGATCTGCCACCAGGAGCTCCGGCTCCTCTCCCGCCTCGGCAAGGATCTCCCCCGTGGGAGCAATGATCATGGAGTGTCCCACACCGGTCGGCGCTCCCTCGGGGGCTTCCACTCCTGCGGCCTCTGGCAGGGCCTGGCCGCAGGCAATGATGTACTGCGTGGAATCCAGGGCGCGAGCCTGCGCCAGGACTCGCCACTGCTCCACCTTGCCCGGTCCCGAGGCCCAGGAGGCCGGCAGGATCGTGGCGTGGGCGCCCTCACGGGCATAGTGCTGGAAGAGCTGCGGGAAGCGAATGTCGTAGCAGGTGGCCAGGCCGAACCGCAGCTCCGCGGCGTCAAAGCTCACCGGCGCGCTCCCAGGTTGGACGGTGCGGGACTCCTGGAAGCCGAACGCGTCGTAGAGGTGCAGCTTCTGGTAGGCCGCCTCGATGTGCCCGGCACCCTCCCCGGGAACGGGTCCCGTGGCCAGCAGCGTGTTGATCACGCGCGCTTTGCCCTCCTCAGTGGGCTCTCCGGGGGTGAACATCCCCACGACGACGGCGATGCCGTGTTGGTCGGCAATGTTGCGGACTTGCTGCGCCCAGGGGCCGTCGGTCGGTTCGGCAATGGGCTTCAGGGAGTGCCCGAAGGCCCGCTGCACGGCCTCGGGGAAGACCACCAGCTGAGCTCCTGCGGCTGCGGCCTGAGCGGTGTACTCCGCGACGAGGTCCAGGTTGGCGCTGGGGTCCTCGCCGGTGACGATCTGTGCTGCGGCAATACGCATGATGGGCTCGCTTCCCGTCGGTCCTGCGGTGCACCTCGCAACGGCTGATGAGCTTCGCAGCGCTCCTCAACGCGTCGGGGCGGGCCGGCCCTTCGACCGGCTCCGCCCCCAGCCTAGCGAAGCACGCTGGTGCCCCACCCCGAGCAGCGCACAGCCCAGAAGAATGTCAGCCTTTGACGAGCCCGCCGTCAACGATCAGGTTCTGCCCGGTCACCCCGCGCGCCCAGACGGAGGCGAAGAACAGGACGGCGTCGGCCATCTGCTCCGGGGTGGTGACCTTCCGCAGCGGAGTGCCCGCGGCGATGCCCTCGAACACGGCATCGGGCGTGGCTGCGGACGCATCGGTGGTCTGCAGCAGTCCTCCGGAGACCATGTTCACGGTGATGCCCTCCGGGCCCAGATCATCGGCGAAGGTCCGGGTCAGGGACAGCAGGGCCGCCTTGGAGGCGGTGTAGTCGTGGTAAGGCACCACGGGGTGCTGGAAGAGGTTGGTGCCGATGGTGATGATGCGCCCGAAGCCCGCCTCACGCATGCCGGGCAGCACCGCCTGGATCGCGTGAAGAGCTCCGGCGACGGTGCCTTCGAATTGTGCGGCCAGCTCCGGGTACTCCAGCTCATCAGCCTTGGTCCGTGCGTCGCCGTTGAAGACGAAGTCCACGAGGGCATTGTTGACCACGGTGGTGATAGGAGCGCCGAGCTGCTGCTGGGCCTGCTGCACCATGGTGTTCACCGCCTCGCGGTCCCGCACGTCAGCCTGCAGTGCCACCGCGCGTCCGGGGTGCTGCTCGGCGAGTTCACGGGCAGCCTCGGCAGAGGAGCGGTAGTTGATGACCACTGTGGCGCCTTCGCGCAAGAAGGTTTCGGTGATGGCCCGGCCGAGACCGCGTGCCCCGCCGGTGACCAGCACGGTCTGGGTGGTCAGGGAATGAGATGTGCTCATCAGTAGTGCCTCTCGTGGTGAGGCGAAGGGCGCAGCAGGTGCGCGTCGGCACCGTCGCCCGTGCGGGAGAAGGCGGCCGATCGGACAATCCCTTCGCCAGTGCTAACTGGATCAGGTTCGACGGGTGTCATCTCAGCCGCGCGCTAGGCACGGCACCCCGTGTCACGCTGCACATGCTACAGGTAAGGTGAAAGGCGGAAGTGACCTGATGCGAGACGAGCTCAAGGAGCAGTGATGGACAAGCTGATGGACAAGGCGCTCACGATGGGAATCTCCATGGCCGGAGGCCTGGCGGCGACCAAGGCTTTCGAGTTCGCCTGGGAGAAGGCCACCGGGGAGCAGGCTCCTAAGCACGACGACGTCGACAACGTCACGATCAAGAAGGCTCTGGTCTTCGCGGTGACTTCAGCGGCGATCACCGCGACGGTGCAGATCCTCTCCCAGCGCGGGGCCAAGGCGGCGACCAAGAAGCTGCGCTCCGGCTACGGCAAGCGCTCCGAGGTCTGAGTCTGCGCCTTCTGCGCAGAAAGTGTGCCGAATCTGCATCAACTCGGGCTCTGACGAGGTCTGGGCTGCAGTTTCGGCACACTTTTTCTCTGCCCGGGCCACCGCGACGGTTCGGAGGCTGGCGTTGAGAGGAAACGTTCTGCGCGCTTTTAGCCTCGGCGGTCAGCTGAAGGCCCGCTAGTGTTTCATCACCGCTCTCCCTCAGGCCACGTGTGAAACACCACCGGGCGTCGAGGCAGCGGTGGCGCGAGAGGAGCCGCGAGGCCGGGGCCCGTGCGCCCGGTGGGCCGGCTGTGCGGGTCACCTCGTGGAGACCGTGGCGGGGTTTCCCCGCCCGGAGGGAGCGCGCAGCGTCTTCAGGGGCGAAGCCCGGTGGCAGCCGGACGAGAGGTGGCGGGACATGCGCCCGCCGCCGGGACTAGCTGTGATGTTCAGACACGTTGTTCCGACGAGGTTCGGTGAGTCCTGCTGA
>NZ_JAVKGT010000046.1:0-16033 GCF_031432335.1 Nesterenkonia flava
CGGAATGTCGCTTACAACTACGCAGACCACCGCTTCCAACTCCCGCTACGTGCCAATAAGCCCCGACGACGGCGAAACCGCGGTTTCTTTACGTGCCGCAGGACTCTTCAGGTGACTAGGCAAAATCTGCTGTTGCTGTTTTCGTCGGAACGGCAGGCGATAACGACGAAAACAGCAACACTCGATGACTCGCTCGCCGCCGGGGGCAGCGCTACTGGCGCGAACGTCCACGTCACCTGACCGAGAGTGCGGCGGGGCCTCCCCGCACGCGGGACCAGCTCAGTCGAACCACGGGTCCAGCCCGTGGAGCGGGAAGATCTCCTTGCGGGTCTGGATCACGGCACGGTCCACCGCGTCTTCGGGGTCGTAGCCGAGTTCCCAGGATCTCCACCACAGCTCGGCGTCGTCGCCCATCAGCGCGGTGGGAGTTCTGCCGTAGATCTCGGTGACGTGGTCGCGCCAGGGCTGAGGGGTCGGGGCGGTGAGGGGGACGGGAGCCCCGGCGACGACGGCGGTCAGGTGGCTCCAGCTACGCGGAACCACGTCGTAGACGGCGTAGCCTCCCCCGCCGGTGGCGATCCAGCGGTCCTCGCAGTGCTCCTCGGCCAAGTGCGCGATGTCGACTGCGAGCTGCCGCTGTCCGTCGATGCTCAGCCGCAGGTCACTGAGTGGATCGTCCACATGCGTATCACAGCCGTGTTGGGAGACGATGACTTCTGGCTCAAAGGCGGCGACGACAGCGGGCACGATAGCGTGGAACGCACGGAGGAAGCCGGCGTCGCCCGTGCCCTCCGGCAGCGCGATGTTGATGCTGGTGCCCTCGGCGCTGGTTCCGTCCTCGGCGGTTCCGCCGATCTCGTTGGGGTAGCCGGTGCCGGGAAAGAGCGTGACTCCGCTCTGGTGCAGGGAGATGGTCATGACCCGGGGATCGTTGTAGAAAATCTCCTGGGTTCCGTCCCCATGGTGGGCATCGATATCGATGTAAACGGCGCGCGCGGTGCCCAGATCCAGCAGCCGTTGGATGGCCAGGGCGGCGTCGTTATAGACGCAGAATCCGCCTGCCTTGGCTCGGGCGGCGTGGTGCATGCCGCCGGCGAAGTTGACCCCGCGGGTGATGGCGCCCCGGTGCAGGGCTTCGGCGAGGCTCAGGGTGCCCGCGGCGATCCTGGCGGCGCCGGTGTGCAGCTCCGCGAAGATCGGGGTGTCCTCGGTGCCCAGCCCGTGTTCAGGTGAGGCGATCCCGTCCCGGGACGCGGCATGCACCGCGGCGATGTAGGCCGGATCGTGCACGCTGGCCAGGGCGTCGTCGTCGGCAATGCCCGGGGTCAGTGTGGAGACGTGGGGCAGATGGAAGAGCCCCAGTTCCCGAGACATGAGCTCAGTGAGCTCCAAACGCACCGGATCCATGGGATGTACGGCGTTGAACTTGTAGCCGAGCAGCGCCGGATCCCACACCACTGCCGTGGGGCGGGACTGCGAGGAGGCACGCTGGATCACACGGCCACCCTACCGCCTGAGCACCGGTGCTGCCCCGGTGCGTCTCACGAGCTGCACACCGCTCGCATGGTGACTCGGGCAGGTGCCTGACGAGCGCTGAGTCGGGGGAAGGACTGCTGCCCCCTCACAACACCGCGCTGGCCGTTGCGGGGAGGTGATTTTCTCTCGGATATACCGCGCCTTTTTTCGGCGTAACTCGCTGGAGGCGCTGTGAATCCGACAATTCGCCTCGCGTCCGTGGGCCGGGGCGGATGGGGCGGGGCCGCGGGGCGGCGCCGTGGTAGGGGGGCCCGTGAGACGGGGACGGTGGGCCGAGGCCGGTGGGGCGGCGCCGTGGTAGGGGGCCCGTGAGACGGGGACAGTGGGCCGGGCCCGTGAGACGGGGTCCGTGGGCCGAGGCCGGTGGGGCGGCGCCGCTGCGCGATGCCCTAGGCGTGGTCCGCGAAGTACTCCAGCTTGGAGACGTCGCCGGAGACCACGATGATGTCACCGGGAGAGACCAGGGTGTCCGGCTGCGCGTAGACGAAGTCCTTGCCGGGCGACTTCACGCCCACAATATTGATGCCGTGGCGCTTGCGCGGCTGGGACTGGTCGATGGTTTTGCCCTGCAGGACCTTGGGCGGACGCATCTTCACAATGGCGAAGTCGTCGTCGAACTTGATGAAGTCCATCATCTGACCCGAGACCAGGTGGGCCGCGCGCACGCCGGCGTCGTGCTCCGGGTAGATGACGTGATGGCAACCGATGCGGGTCAGGATCTTGCCGTGAGTGGGGTTGATGGCCTTGGCCCACACCTGGGTGACGCCGAGGTCCACGAGGTTAGCGGCGATCAGCACGCTGGACTCGATGGAGGTGCCCACGCCGACGACGGCTGAGTCGAACTCCTCGGCGCCCAGCTGCTTGAGGGCCTCGATGTCGGTCGCGTCAGCCTCCACGGTGTGGGTGAAGTAGTCGGCGTACTTCTGCACGAGGCTGCGGTGCCGGTCCACCGCCAGGACCTCCTTGTTCTGGCTGACCAGCTGCTGGGCCAGCGCAACGCCGAAGCGGCCCATGCCCACCACCAGGATGGGTTTGTTGGTCTGTTCGTTCCTCTTACCCAATGATCGGCCTTCCCTCGGGATAGCGGTAGCGGATGCGACGCTGACGCACGGTCAGTGCCGCGGCGAAAGTGATGATGCCCACGCGGCCGGTGAACATCAGGGCTGCCAGCACGTAGAGTCCGCTCGGGGGCAGCTCTTCTGTCAGCCCCGAGGTGAGACCCACCGTGCCGAAGGCTGAAATGGACTCATACAGAGGTCTCTCCATGTCCTGGCCCGAGATGGTCATCAGCGCCAGGGTGGAGAGCAGCACCACCGTGGCGCCCATGGCGACCACCGAGACCGCCACGCGAACCATCTGCACCGGGATGGTGCGCCCGTGGGCGGAGGACTCCTCGTGACCGCGAGCCTCCGCGAGGAAGGCCAGGAAGATCACCGCAATGGTGGTGACCTTAATGCCGCCCGCGGTGGAGGCTGAACCGCCTCCGGCGAACATCAGGGCGTCCGAGACCAGCATCGTCTCCGACTGCTCGTTGTTCGATTCCACCACGGAGAAGCCGCCCGAGCGCATGTTCACCGAGGCGAACAGCGAGTTCTGAAGCTTCTCCAGCACGCTCATCTCACCGATGGTGGCGGTGTTGTTCCACTCGAGGACTCCGTAGGCCAGCGCCCCCAGGAACAGCAGCACCGCGCTGACCTCCACGGTGAGCTTGGCGTGTAGGCTCCACCGCTGGATGTGCCAGCGGAAGCGCCAGATCACGTAGAGGACGGGAAAACCCAGGCTGCCCAGGAAAACCCCGATCATGATGGTCCACACCACCACCGGGTCGTTGTCCATTCCGGCCAGCCCCTCGGCATGGATGACGAAGCCGGCGTTGTTGAAGGCGCTGATCGCGTAGAACACTCCGTTCCAGATGCCTTCGGGGACGCTGCCCTTGAGTCCGATGAGCCGGGGGATCAGCACCAGCGCCAGCAGCGCCTGCACCACGAAGGAGCACACGACCACGGTCTTGAGCAGGTGCCCCACCTCACCGAGTTTTCCGGTGGAGATGCCTTCCTGGGCGATCAGACGCGTGCGCAGTCCCAGCTGCCGCGTCACCGAAACCGCCAGCAGCGCGGCAATGGTGATGATGCCCAGCCCGCCCACCTGGATGCCCAGCAGGATGACCGCCTGGCCTGCGAAGGACCAGTGCTCGGCGGTGTTGACGGGGGTCAGACCGGTGACAGTGACGGCCGAGGTGGCCACAAAGAATGCATGGTGGAAGTCCGCGCTGCCCCGCTCGGCGGTGGCCCACGGCATCATCAGCAGCGCGGTCAGGATCGCGATGGTCAGCGCGAAGATGAGCAGCGCGGTACGCGGCGGGGAGGACCCCGCCAACGTGCTCACGTGGCGCCTGATCCTCTCCCACACCGACTCGGTGGGCTGCAGGCGCTGAGCGTCCGCTTCTGGCACGGGAGATACTCTACGCCTACGCTGGCTTTTATTCCCAAGTCAGCACACGTGACCAGCTAGTGTGGTCAGCCGGCACCGCCGGAGATGTCAGCCGCGGCTGCTCAGCTGCTCGGTGATCTCGGCGGCGCGCCGGGCGCTGGCCTGGGCTCCGGCGCGGATGGTGGCGGCCATGCCGGCGTCGTCGAAAGTCTCGATGGCACGCTGGGTGGTCCCGTTGGGGCTGGTGACGTTGCGGCGCAGCTGTGCGGCATCGGCGCTTCCGCGGTTCTGCACTAGCATGCGACCGGCACCGTAGAGGGTCTGGGCCGCCAGATCCGCCGCCAGCTCAGGGTCCAGCCCCATCTCCACGCCGGCTGCGGCCATGTGCTCGGCCAGGTAGAACGCGTAGGCCGGGCCGGAGCCGGCCACACCGGTGAGCGCATCAATCTGGGACTCCGGCAGCACGTGCACGGATCCGGAGGCGGCGAAGAGCTCGCTGACCTGCTGCACCTGGGCGGGGGTGGTGCTGGTGCCGGCAGCCAGACCCACCACACCCAGCCCCACGGACAGCGGAGTGTTGGGCATGGTCCGGATCACCGGTTGGTCCGGGTTCAGGGCGGACTCCATCATCTTCACGGTCACCGCGGCGGCCACCGACGTCACCACCGCGCGGGGTGCCAGCGCATCCTTGATCTGGGCGCATACGTCCACGATCTGGTGGGGTTTAACCCCCAGTACGACGACGTCGGCCCCGCGGACTGCCTGCAGGTTGGCGTCCTCTGCGCTTTCCTCGGCAAGCACGGTGATGCCGTACTGCTCCGCTTTGGCCTGGGCGGAAGAAGCCGAACGCGTGGTGGCGACGACCTGCTCGACCGGGTGCCCGCCGGAGAGCAGGCCCGCCAGGATGGCTCCGTTCATGGACCCCAGGCCCAGCATGGCAATCTTCGGTGCGCTCATCGTCTACTCCTGCTTCAGGTGCTTGCGGGCGAAGGCCAGAGACTCAGCGAGCATCTGCTCGCGCTGGCCCACCTTCCGGGCCGTACGGGTGGAGACTTCCACGGCCACGGCTCCTTCGAACCCGGCGCCGGCGAAGTCGGCAGACCCGATCAGCTCCATGGTCTCGGCCACGCGCTGCTCGCCGTGGCCGGGAACCAGGTGATCGTCTTTGAAGCCGTTAGACCACCCGTCGGTCAGGTGCACGTGGCGCAGGCGTCCGCCCAGTGCGCGCACCGCCTCGTAGGAGTCCGCTTCGGCCGTCGCCGCGTGAGAGAAGTCCCAGGTCACATGGGGGTAGGGCTCGGGCACCGGATCCCAGTGCGGCAGGTACATGGTGGCTTCCCGGCCTCCGGCCCGCCAGGGGTACATGTTCTCCACGGCAAAGATGATCCCGGTCTCCTCCTCGTTCCGGGTGATGCCGTCGGCGAATCCCGAAGCGTAGTTGCCCTGCCACCGGAACGGCGGATGGACCACCACGACGCCGGCTCCGACTTCCTTGGCCAGAGCCGCGGAGCGGTGCAGCTTATCCCAGGCCGAGCCCCAGACCTGCTGGGTCAGCAGCAGGGTGGGGGCGTGGATCGCCATGACCGGCAGTCCGTACTTCTCCACCATGGAGTTGAGCACCTCGGCCTGCTGGGTCTCGGCGCGGTGGGTCACCATGATCTCCACGCCGTCGTAACCGAGGTCTTCAGCCATCGAGAACGTCTCGGCCACCCCCAGGGGATACACCGAGGAGGAGGACAGCGCGACGGGGATGCGGGGACTCTCAGACACGGGCATGCTCCACAGCGATCGCCTTGACGTCCTTGTGGGTGGGTCGTTTCAGCTCCCGCGCCAGGTCCACATGGCCGACGCCGGGGGCGTGGGGAATATTGACGCCGGCGTCGCGGGAGAGGGAATCCAGGCGCCGCAGGATCAGTCCCTCACGCAGGGCCCAGGGGCAGATGGTCAGTTCCTCCACCCCGAAGGCTTTCATCGCGGCCTCGGCAGCCACCGCTCCGGCGAAGACCTGCGGAGAGCGCATCGCGGAGACACCGGGCAGCTTGGCGCGCTCAGCGGCGCTCATCTCCCCCAGCTGCTTCACCAGGGGCTTCAGGTCCCGGTAGCTCAGGGTCCGCTTCACGTAGGGCCCTTCGGCCGAGGGGGCCGCCCCGGTCATGCGTGCCAGCGAGCGGAAGGTCTTCGAGGTCGCGGTGACCTGGGTGTATTCGTTCAGCCGCGGGAACTCCCGGCGCGCGGCCTCCAGCTCCTCGCGGACGTAGGCCCGCAGGTCTTTGATCTGCGCCTTGGTCGGCACCGCGCCCTCGGCGTAGGACTCCGGCAACCACTCGCGGGTCAGGCGCCCGGCACCTAGAGGCACCGACAGGGCCGACGTCGGCAGCTCATCCTGTCCGTAGGCCAGCTCGAAGCTGCCGCCGCCGATGTCGAAGTTCAGGATGTGCCCGGCGCTCCAGCCCAGCCAGCGACGCACCGCGAAGAAGGTCATGGCGGACTCTTGGGCGCCGGTGAGCTCGGTGAGTTCGATATCGGTCTCAGCCTGCACACGCGCCAGGACCTCTTCGCCGTTGGCGGCCTCGCGGATCGCGGAGGTGCAGAAGGAGAGCATGTCCTCGGCCCGGTGCCGGGCGGCGAAGCGCACAGCCTCCTCGATGAACCCCAGCAGCTCGCTCTGGCCCTGGTCCGTGATGGCCCCGGCGTCGTCGAGGTGCTTCACCAGCGACAACGGCCGTTTATGGGAGGCGAAGGCCTCCGGCTTGGCGCCGATGTGCGCGTCCACCAGAAGCAGATGCACGGTGTTCGAACCGATGTCGAGGACACCCAGACGCATGAGCCGATGATCTCCTTGTGCCAGCTATGCCTTGGTGGCGGCTTTGCGGCGGCCGCCCTTCGCAGTGCTCTTAGCCGTGCTCTTAGAGCCGGACTTTGCTGAGCTCTTCTTCACCGGCCCCTTGGCACGCTTCTCCGCCAGCAGCGAGAACGCGTGCTCCTTGGTCAGCGTCTCCAGGGAGGTGCCGCGGGGCACGGTCACGTTGGTCTCTCCGTCGGTGACGTAGGGACCGAAGCGTCCATCCTTGACCACCACCGGCCGCTCGGTGGTGGGGTCGTTGCCGAACTCCGCCAGCGGGGGCACCGCGGCACGGCGCCCGCGCTGCTTGGGCTGGGCGTAGATCTTCTTAGCCTCATCCAGCGTGATGGTGAAGAGCTGCTCCTCGGACTCCAGGGACCGGGAGTCGCTGCCCTTCTTCAGGTAGGGACCGAACCGGCCGTTATGGGCGGTGATCTCCTCGCCGTCGTCGTCGGTGCCCACCACTCGGGGCAGGGACAGCAGCTTCAGGGCATCCTCGAGCGTCACCGTCTCCAGGTCCATGGACTTCAGGAGAGATCCAGTCCTGGGCTTAGGCGGCTTGGGCTTCTTCTTGGGCTTGGGCTTGCCGTTCTTGTAGTACTCGGTGGGCTGGGCATCCAGGTAGGCCTGGATCTGCTCCTCGGTCATCTCCTCGATGACTTCGGTGACGTAGGGCCCGTAGCGGCCGTCCTTGGCGACGATTTCGCGGCCGGTCTCAGGGTCGGTGCCCAGGACGCGACCGGAGTGGGCGGCCTGCTCGAACAGTTCCTCCGCCTTGGCTGCGGTGAGCTCATCGGGAGCCAGATCTTCGGGCAGGTTAGCCCGGTCCATCTTCAGCTCGCCGTCCTCACCGACCTCGCCGTCGGGGTTGGGGCGCTCCAGGTAGGGGCCGTAGCGTCCCACGCGTAGGTTCACCCCGGGGGCGATCTCGATGGAGTTGATCGCGCGCGCGTCGATCTCGCCGAGGTTCTCCACCACGGCCTTCAGGCCCTCTTCGCCGTTCTCAGCGCCGAAGTAGAAGCTCTGCAGCCAGGCCTCCCGCTCAATCTCGCCGCGGGCGATCCGGTCCAGATCATCCTCCATCCGGGCGGTGAAGTCGTAGTCCACGTAGCGCCCGAAGTGCTCTTCCAGCAGACGGATCACGCTGAACGCGGTCCAGGAGGGCACCAGGGCCGAACCGCGCTTGGTGACGTAGCCGCGGTCCATGATCGTGGAGATCGTGGGGGCGTAGGTGGAGGGACGGCCGATCTCGCGCTTCTCCAGCTCAGCCACGATCGAGGCCTCGGTGTAGCGCGCCGGCGGAGAGGTCTCGTGGCCCTTGGCCTCAATGTCCTCACCGGTGAGGCTCTCGCCCTCCTCAAGCTTGGGCAGACGCTTGTTGGCGGCGTCAGCCTTCTTCTCTGCGGCCTTCTCGTCGCTGTCGTCGGCGACCTCCTCGTAGGCCTGCAGGAAGCCCGGGAAGGTGATGACCGTGCCGGAAGCGCCGAAGGTGGCACGGCGGCCGTCGGTGGACTCGCCGGTCAGTCGCACCGAGGCGGTGAAGCCCTTCGCGTCCTCCATCTGGGAGGCCACGGTGCGCTTCCAGATGAGCTCGTAGAGCTTGAACTCATCAGCGGAGAGTTCTCCCTTGACCTGACGCGGAGTGCGGAAGGAGTCGCCGGCGGGGCGGATGGCCTCGTGGGCCTCCTGCGCGGTCTGGTTGCGTTTGCCGTAGACCCGCGGAGAAGAGGGCACCGACTCTGCGCCGTAGAGCTCGGTGGCCTGCTTCCGGGCGGCGTTGAGCGCCTCACCGGAGAGCGTGGTCGAGTCAGTACGCATGTAGGTGATGTAGCCGTTCTCATACAGCCGCTGGGCTACCTGCATGGTCACCCGGGAGGAGAACCGCAGGCGACGGGCCGCGTCCTGCTGGAGCGTGGAGGTCGTAAAGGGCGGCTGCGGGCGGCGGGAGTAGGGCTTCTCCTCGACCGAGTCGACGGTGAAGGGCGCCTGGGTCAGGCCCTGCGCCAGGGACTGGGCGTCGTCCTGGGTGAGGACGACGACGTCGCGCCTGTTCGTCTTGAGCTCGCCCCGGTCGGTGAAGTCGCCGCCGGTGGCAATGCGGGCCCCGTCGATGCCGTGCAGCTTCGCGGCGAAGGTCTCGCCGCCGTTGGTGGAGAAGGTGCCGCTTAAGTCCCAGTAGGAAGCGGGGATGAAGGCCATGCGCTCGCGCTCACGCTCGACCACCATACGAGTGGCCACAGACTGCACGCGGCCGGCGGAAAGACCCTTGCCCACCTTGCGCCAGAGCACCGGGGAGATCTCGTAGCCGTAGATGCGGTCCAGAATGCGCCGGGTCTCCTGGGCGTCAACCACATGAGTGTCGATCTGCCGGGGGCTCTCCATGGCGCGGGTGATGCCCTCTTTGGTGATCTCGGTGAAGGTCAGCCGATAAGTGGGCACCTTGGGCTTGAGGACCTCGTAGAGGTGCCAGGCGATCGCCTCGCCTTCGCGATCGGCATCCGTGGCGAGATAGAGCTCATCGGCCTTCTTCAGCTGAGCCTTGAGCTCACGCACCTTGGACTTCTTCGAGTCGGAGATCACATAGTAGGGCTCGAAGCCGTTGTCGGGATCCACGGCAAACTTGCCGAAGGGCCCCTTCTTCATGTCCTGGGGAAGGTCTGAGGGCTGCGGCAGGTCACGGATATGCCCAGCGGAGGCGTCCACGATGAAGTCATCGCCAAGGTACTTGGCGATGGAACGGGATTTTGCCGGGGACTCGACGATGACGAGCTTCTTGCCTTCGGGCACTGATCTCCTTGGAGTTTCCTTGAGAGCGGCTTCGGCAGCCGCGGGGCCGTCGAGTGCTCACTATAACAGTGCGCATTCTGCGCACCGTAGGCGCTTCAGGGGTGGAGGAAACCGTCGGTGTAGAGGTCTACCACTTCAGCTCTCAGGGCCGCCTCATCCGTCTCGGTCAGCGCCGTGACGGCGGTGATCAGCTGAGACGCGGTGAACTCCCCGTCGGCGGCGGAGAGGAAACCGGCTGCGGCGGAGCTGATGGGGCGGGCTCTGCGCAGTCCCGCCCCCTGGCGGGCGAGGATGACTTCCGGATGCGGCGCCCCGAAGCGCTGGTAGCGCTCCTCCGTCACGTCGGGGGCCACGCTCAGCGTCTGCTCCAGCTCCGCCTCGAGGTCCTGCGCTACCGCCAGGCAGCGTTCCACCGTCTGACCAATGATCGGCCCCAGGGGCTGCTGCACCTCGGAGGTGATCTCTTCAAAGCGCCGCAGGGGCTCCCCGGTGTCGGTGAGCGCCGGGCGGCGCAGCCAGATCATGCCAAAGCCGATGCCGGCGATGCGGCGGGACTCGAAGTCCTGCAGGTACTGGTGGTAGCGGCTGCGGTAGCCAGGGATGTCACGCTCCTCCGAGGCATCGCGCAGCCATGTTTCGGCGTACTGGGCCGGGGTCTGCTGATCGCGCTGAATGAACCAGGCCTCCACGGGAGCCGACGACGACGCCTGCTCGACCCAGGTCCGGGGGCGGGCGCTCCAGTCGGTCCCCTCCTCGATCTCCCAGTTGCCGAGCATCTGGACGGTGCCCGACGGGTTCAGGACTGCCGGCAGGGACGTGATGAGTTCATCCATCAGGGAATCCCCACGGCGTCCGGCGTCGCGATAGGTGTAGCGCTCGGCGTCGGTCTCGCCGTCACGGCGCGGGGTGATGACGAACGGCGGATTGGAGACCACCAGGTCAAAGGTGCGTCCTGCCACCGGCTCCAGCAGGCTTCCGTGCAGCAGCTCCACTCGGTCGCTGAGTCGGCGGGGGTCCAGGCGAAGCGTCTCCGCGTTGAGCAGCAGATTGAACCGGGTGAAATCCAGGGCCCGTGCGGAGATGTCGGTGGCCACTACGCGCTCGGCATGGTCGAGCAGGTGCAGCACGTGGATGCCGCATCCGGTGCCGATGTCCAGCGCGGTTCCGACGCGGCGCCGGTGGGTGATGCCGGCCAGTGTCAGGCTGGCCTGACCGACTCCCAGCACGTGGTCATGAGGCAGCGCCCCCTGAACCTGGTGGGCCGAGAGGTCACTGGCCACCCACAGATCAGCTTCTCGGGGCTGCTGGCTCAGTTCATGGCGCTGCTGAACCTGGTAGGGGCGAAGATCGCAGGTGGGAGCGGCGAGCGCCTCGTCCTCATCACCGACCTGGACCAGGCGCAGCCTCTTCAGCCCATGTACGCCCAGGCGCGGCAGGGCGGCGTCGAGCTGCGCGGCGGTGACCTCCACCGCCAGGAGCCAGAAAGCGGCCAGCACAGCGCAGGCATGCTCGGCGGTGCCGGGGCGGTGCTCGGCGAGCGCCTCGGTCACCCGCAGCTGGCCGGGGACCACCTGTTCGCGGTCCAGGGCGGAAACGGCTTCCTCCCCGAGCAGCTGCGCGACGCCGGCGTTGGTGTAGTCCGCAGCCAGCAGATCCTCGCGGAGGGTTCCGAGAAGCTCCGGCTCCTCGGTGAGCGGCGGCGGCGGACTGACGGAGGTGGGGGCCATCAGGACCGTACTCCCTGGGGTTCCTGCACCGAGTCCGCGGTGGTCTCCTCGGCGGCGCCTCGGGGCTTGCGGCGGGCCTTGGGCAGCGGTCCCGAATTGGGATCCTGCGGGTTCTCCTGCAGCCGCTGCTGGCAGGCGGTGCAGCGGGTGGTTTCGGGGATGTGCCGGCAGTCCTCGCAGTAGAGCTGCAGCGTGGAGCAGCCACGGTCCATACAGTTGTAGAAGGTCGATGTCGCACCGGCGCAGTTCACGCATTGACCGATGGTCTTGGCCTCGTCGCTGAAGCGGGTGTTCATGCGGCCGTCGAAGACGTAGAGCTCACCCTCCCAGTAGCCGGAGTCCTGGTAGGTCTCCCCGTACCGGACAATGCCGCCGTCGATCTGGTAGACCTCTTCGAACCCGCGGTTCTTCATCAGCGCCGAGAGCACCTCGCAGCGGATGCCCCCGGTGCAGTACGTGATGATGGGCTGGTCCTTGAGGTGGTCATATTTGCCGGAGTCCAGTTCGGAGATGAAGTCGCGGGTGGTCTCGGTGTCGGGGACGATCGCGTTCTTGAACTTGCCGATCTGGGCTTCCATGGCATTACGGCCGTCGAAGAAGGCCACCTCCACGCCCTGCTTTTTCTTCTCCTCGATGAGCTCGTGCACCTCTTCCGGCTTCAGGTGCTGGCCCCCGCCGACGACGCCGTTCTCGTCCACCTTGATCTCACCCGGCACCCCGAAGGCCACCAGCTCGGGCTTCACCTTCACGGAGAGTCGGGGAAAGTCCTCGGCCCCGCCCTCGGACCACTTGAACTCCATGGAGCGGAAGGGTTCGAAGCTACGGGTTTCCTTCACATAGCGCTTGACAGCCTTGAGGTCTCCGCCGACGGTGCCGTTGATGCCGTGTTCGGAGACGATGATGCGCCCCTTCAGGCCCAGCTCGCGGCACAGGGCGCGCTGCCAGAGCCGCACGGCCTCCGGATCGGGCAGCGGTGTGAAGTGGTAGTACAGGACGATGCGGGACATGCTCACACCTCTTAGGGTAGTCGTCGGAGGCAATTCTGGGAGTTTCCTGGGAGCCCTACCCGGTGATGTGAGTTTCCTTATACAGTCGTGTCATGACATCAGAGCTGAGCGACGCCCTTGTCCAGACATGGGTCACCGGGTGGGCCCGGACCCACGGCTATGAGGTGCGCCACGAAGGCAACGTCCACACGGCGCAGCTGCCCGGAGATCCCGACCAGTGGGAGTACGTGCTGTACTCCCCCGCGGAGACTGACCTGCGCAAAGTCGCCTCGGCAGTCACGAAGAGCCCTTTGCGCCTGCTGACGATCATTGCCGAGCCAGACGCCGATGTGCTCTCCCAGCACCAGGTCGACGCGCTTGAGCTGCTCAGCGATGAGGAGAAGCTCATGGTGGTGGATATGGAGACTCAGGATGTTGAGGATCCCATCACCCCCGAGAGCTACGAGACCACGCGTGAGGACTTCGACGGCTGGACCCTGTTCACCGTGACCCAGGGGGAGAACGTCGCCGCGCGCGGCCGGGTCGCCGTCGTGGACGAGTTCTGCATTCTGGACCGGATCTACACTTCTCCCGACTATCGCCGCCAGGGTCTGGGGACCTTCGTGACGCGTGCGCTGCTGGCCATCGCCCATGAGCACGATGTGGAGGAGGGTCTGCTGGTGGCCACCTCCGACGGTCAGCAGCTTTACGAATACCTGGGCTGGACCCATGTGGGCGACGTCAACGTCTACGGCGCCCCCGGCGCCACCGACCGGCGTCGTCCCAGCCACTCCCAGGAGGACGATTTCTCCGCCTGAGACACGGTCAGCCGGCAGGCAGTACCCTTAGCCTTCTATGGCCGCTTCTGCCGCTGCGTTTGAGCTTCTGAAGAGGGCCGGGCTCGCTGCCGAAGTGCGCGAGGACGGCCCTCTTCGCCATGTCCGCACCCTTGAAGCCCGCACTGCCCGCACCGCTGAGTGGCCCCCGTGGACGCCCGAGCCTCTGCGTGCGGCCTACCGTCAGAAGGGCGCGGTGCAGCTGTATACGCACCAGGTCGCTGCGGCAGAGGCGCTGCACTCCGGTCGGCACGTGATCCTGGCCACCGGCACGGCCTCAGGCAAGTCGCTGGGCACTCAGCTGCCCGGGCTGGCAGCAATCACCGGGGCGCCGCCAGCCGCTGGGGTCACAGCCCATCCCACGGGAGAGGCCACAGTGCTCTACCTCTCCCCCACCAAGGCGCTGGCCGCCGACCAGCTGGATGCGCTGGAGGAGCTCGCCGAGACCGTGGGGCCGGTGGGGCCTGCCGCGGGGATTCGCGCGGCGACCTACGACGGCGACACGGATCCGGAGAGCCGCCGCTGGGTCCGTCAGCACGCCAACGTCGTCTTGAGCAACCCCGACATGCTGAACGCAGGAATCCTGCCCAATCACCGCGGCTGGGCCCGGTTTCTCTCGCGCCTGCGCTACGTGATCATCGATGAGGCCCACACCTGCCGAGGGATCTTCGGCTCTCATATTGCGCTGCTGCTGCGGCGGCTGCGGCGGGTGGCCCGCTCCTACGGGGCAGACCCCGTCTTTGCCGGGGCGTCTGCCACCAGCGGGGATCCGGCGGCGTCGTTTGCCCGACTCATCGGGGCTGCCGAAACCGAGGTGCTGGCGATTACCGAGGACGGCTCCCCGCACGGGGCAGTGGATGTCTACCTGTGGGAGTCATCGGAAGCGAGCTTCACCGGTGACAACAACGCGCCCGTGAAGCGCAGCCTGACGTCTGAGGCCGCCGATATTCTCACCGACCTGGTGGTGGCCGGGCACCGCACCCTGGCGTTCATCAAATCCCGGCGCGGCGCCGAGACCATCGCCCAGATCACCGCCGATCAGCTCGCGGAGGTGGACCCCGCCCTGCGGCAGCGCGTGGCCGCCTACCGCTCCGGATATCTGAAGGAGGAGCGCCGGGAGCTGGAGGAGTCCCTGCGCACAGGCGCCCTGCTCGGGGTAGCCTCCACACCGGCCCTGGAGCTGGGCATCGACATTGCCGGCCTGGACGCGGTGATCATCGCCGGGTGGCCCGGAACTCGTGCCTCGTTCTTCCAGCAGCTGGGCCGCGCCGGGCGATCTGGGCAGCGCGGGGCCGCGTTCTTCGTCGCGGGCGACGATCCCTTGGACGCGTATCTGCTCTCCCACCCGGAGGCGATCTTCGAGACCGCTGTGGAGGATGCGGTTACCGACCCGAACAACCCGCACGTGGCCGCCCCGCACCTGTTGGCCGCCGCACAGGAGCTGCCCCTGACTGTTGAGGACCTGGCCTCCGGCGCGGCTGCGGAGGACGGCTCGGGACCCGGACGGGGCTCGGCAGAGCGTGGCCTCTTTGCCGGGATGCGACCCTTGGTGGAGGCCCTCACTGAGCAGGCGCACCTGCGCCGGCGTCCTCGGGGATGGTTCTTCGGGCACGACGACGTCTCGGCTGCCTCCTGGGTGAAGCTCCGCTCCGACGGGGCCGGTCCCTACACCATCGTCAACGCCGAGGACGGCACCGTAGTGGGCGACATGGGCGCTGCCCAGGCCCAGCCTCAGGCCCACCCGGCCGCCGTCTACGTCCATCAGGGGCGCAGCTACGTGGTGGAGCATCTGGATCTGGAGCAGAACACCGTGCTGGTGACTCCGGCGAATCCTCCGTTCTACACCCAGGCTCGGGAGACCACGTCGATCAGCGTGCTGGAGACCTTGCGGGCCCAGAACTGGGGTGATTTCCAGCTGTGCTTCGGCACCGTGGAGGTCACCAGCGCCGTCGTCGGGTTTCAGCGCAAGGCCCTGGGGTCCGGAGAGGTGCTCTCTGATGATCCGCTGGACCTTCCGCCGTCGCACCTGCGCACCCAAGCGGTGTGGATCACCGCCCCGGAGACGGTGCTGCGGGACGCCGGGGTGGTCGTGGAGCACATTCCCGGGGCCCTGCACGCCGCCGAGCACGCCATGATCGGGCTGCTACCGCTGCTCACCAGCTCCGACCGGTGGGACATCGGCGGGGTCTCCACCGCCCTGCATCGGGACACGGAGAAGCCCACCATTTTTGTCTACGACGGACATCCCGGAGGTGCCGGCTTCGCCGAGCGCGGTTTTGAGCTGGCCGCCGAGTGGGTCAGGACGACGGCGGCGACCATCGCCTCCTGCGGGTGCGAGCAGGGCTGTCCCAGCTGCGTGCAGTCCCCCAAATGCGGCAACAAGAACTCTCCCCTGCACAAACAGGGAGCGCTGAACCTGCTGCGGGGTGTCGCCGCCGGCGCTAAGGAGCCTTCGGGTTCCGGTGCCGGGTGAGATACTCCTCGGCGAGAATGCCCATGCTCACGTCGTCGAACCAGCGCCCCTGGTGAAGCACGGAGGCACGTCGGCGTCCCTCCACCACAAAGCCGGCTTTCTCATAGGCTCGAATGCCGCGTGCGTTGTAGCCATAGACCGAGGCATGGCCGGCGAGCTGACCCTCCGCCTCCACGGCGTAGCCGAAGCCACCGCCGGAGCGGTTCTCTGACCAACCGCGGATCATCTCTTCGATCACCGACTGGGGCTTCTGCACCAGCATGCGGTCGTTGAACAGCGCAATGTCCGGGGTGTTCCACCACTGGGCAATCACCGGCACATCCGCCTCGGTCAACGCTCGCAGACGCACCCGCTCGCTAGTTGTACTTCCCCGTGAGGTTGTGAACACGGTCTGAGGGCACAGCGCCTCCGATGGC
>NZ_JAVKGT010000047.1:0-15395 GCF_031432335.1 Nesterenkonia flava
CGGAGGCGCTGTGCCCTCAGACCGTGTTCACAACCTCACGGGGAAGTACAACTAGTCGTCCGCCGCCGCTCGCTGGGCGTGGGCCGGAGCGCGCCGCGCGCGGCGTGGGGCCCGCTGCACGTCAGTGGGCTCATCCTCGGCAGCGCTGTCCCCTGTGGTGCTCTCATCCTCGGGGAAGAGGTCGTTGACGCCGTCGTCGGACTCCTCAGCGGCGGTGCCCGCGGCCTGGGCTTCAGCAAGTGCGGCATCAATCCGGGCCTGGGTGGCCTTCTCCTGACGGATCTTCCGCCACCGCTTCAGGACCAGCCAGGCGATAATCAGGCCCAGCACCAGCAGATGCGGCCAGGGCATTGCCCAGGCGGCCCAATCGGTGCTTGTGGCCTCGATGGGCACGTCGATGACGTCTTCACCCACCGCCACCGGGACGGTGTCGATCTCGCCGGAGAACCGGAACAGCGGCCACACGTTCTCCAGCTGGGCAGAGACCGCCACATCCTGTCCCGGGAGGATCTCACGGTGCTCGGTGCCGGGGGGCGCTGCGCTCGCCGATGCCCAGCACGTGGGAGCCCACGGCAGTGGACTCGGAGCCCAGACGCACGTTGCCGGTGTTCTCCACCCGGTAGTCCACATAGAGGGTGCCGGGGGTGAAGGGGTTCCAGGAACCCTCGTAGCGAGTCTCAAGCCCGGTGACGGCCAGGGTGGGGACCAGGTCGCCTGCCACGCGCAGGTGCACGCGGACACCCACGCGGGACTCCATACCGACGCCGCCGGAATCCTGTGCGAGGGCCGCCACGATGCCTGCAGGATGGTCACCCGGAGTAGCGTGCCTCTGGCACAGTGATGCTCACCGGCAGGGTGATGTCGGATTCCGGCTCCAGCTCAACGGTGACCGGCTCGCCGGGTGCGGTGTCTTCTCCGACGGTGATCCATGACCCCGCAGCCTCGGGGGCGTCACTGGAGGGGAGTACATCAAACTGACCGTCTTCGGTAATGAGGCCGTCGCTGGCGTAGACCACGAAGCTGGCGGGGTGATCGCTGAAGTTCGTCACGGTCACGGTGTCCTCGGCGCTCTCGCCGGGTTCGATCTCCGTGCGCAGGGAGATGTGGGGTTCAGCGTCCTGCCCGTCCTCGCCAGGAGTGATGGACCAGGTGGTGCGTCCCCCGGAGTCTTCACCCGCGGGTTCACTGTGGTCCTCGTCGGATCCTTCTTCGGTGCTGCCGTCCACTGGATTAGAGGAGGCGGCGGCCACGGTGGGGAGCAGAACAGCGAGCTGAACGATGACGAGCATCACAGCCGCGAGAATCACTGAGGGCCACCGGAGGGCGGGCCTCAGCCGGTGGGTGGTGCAATCAGACACAGGAGAATCCTTGGGTATCAGTCGTGGTCAGGAAAACAGGGGTGGCCCGCCGGGGCCCGCGAGACCGCTGGTGCAGTCTGCGCGGGACCCGACGGGCCGGTCTGACTGGCTCCGTCCCAGGAAGGACGAGCCAGATGAAGGTGTGATTAGTCGACCGGGAAGAGCGAGACAGTCAGTTCGCCCTCGTAGTCACCGGCGGGAGCGTCGACAGGAGCCTCCAGGGCAACCTCCGCGGTCAAGCCAGTGGTTCCGAGACGGTTGTCGCCCACCGCGGAACCCAGGGTTTGGGGCTGAGCCAGACCGACTCCGCCGCGAAGCAGCGTGCGGACCGGTGCGCCCTCAGTGACGCCTTCGCGGGAGTTGTTGGCCAGAGCCGGGGACCATCCCAGGTACCCGGGAGCCAGCACATTCGTGCCGGACTCCAGGCGGGAGGACTGACCGGAGACAGTCCAGCCGCCGTTCTCGCCGCCGGCCTGAGCCGGTGCACGGGAGTCAGTCACGGAAATCGTGGGCAGCACGCCCAGGTAGCGGCGGGCGTCACCGATGTTGTGACCGCCGGTCAGCTCAACGCCGTTGTTCTGGGCGATGGATATCACCAGGGAGCCGGGGCCGGTGCCCGGGTCGCCCAGCTCGGGGATGGTCACGTCCAGCGGGATGCCGTCAGAGTCACGGGCCTCGGCATCTTCGCCCCAGAGCTCGAAGTTCATCAGAGCCACGTCGATGTTATCCACGTAAGCTCCCCGGACAGGGTCGGTCCCCTTGATGTAGTCGTAGAAGAGCTCGGCGCCTGCACCGCGGGCGAAGAGAGGAACCAGGTGGTTGGTGTGGTCACCGGAGTACCAGCCGTCAGTGGGCAGTTCGCCTGCGGTGCCGCTCATGGAGGTCCACTGGGGCTCACCGTGCGGGCCCTCGAGGTAGCCGGTCTCGTGGTCGGCGGTGACGATGACGAGAGTCTCGTCCCAGGAGGAGTTCTGCTCCACCCAATCGTTGACGACCTCAACGGAATCATTGAAGGCGATCATCTCTTCGATGGTGCCGGTGGTGGCGTTAGCGTGACCGGCCCAGTCCACTGCGCCGGCCTCGACCATGAGGAAGAAGCCCTCGTCGTTCTGAGAGAGCACGTTCAGGCCCGCGCGGGTCATATCGGGAAGCGAGACGATGTCATTGCGATCAGCTTCGAAGGGAGCCAGCTGCTGATCCGCGGTGAGGGGCTCTCCATCGGTGCGGCCGGAACCACGACGGGCTTCAGCTTGAGCGAGGCTGTCACGGTTGTACTGCAGGGTGGTGGCGGCGGGGGCGAGGCCGAAGAAGCGCTCAGGCACGTCGATGCCATCGGCCACAGCCTCGATCTCCTCGGAGGTCTCGACGAAAGTGAAGCCGGTGTTGCCACTCTGCAGATCGGTGTACTGCCCCTCGGTCATCCACTGCCAGTTGGCGGTACGGGGCTGGGAATTCTCGTCGAAGAGGGGGTGGCCGGCACCAATGATCACGTCCAGATCGCCGTAGATCATCTGCTCGGCGATCTCGTGGTTGGAACCACGGGAGGCTACGTGGGCGCCCCAGGACGCGGGCGTTGCGTGGGCGAAAGGCACATCGGAGACCACGCCGGCGGACCGTCCGGTCTCCTGGGCGAACTGCGCCACGTTCTTGGCTTCATTGCCGTGCGCGTCCACACCAATGCGGCCGTTGACAGTTTTCACACCGCTAGCCAGCGCGGTGCCAGCAGCTGCGGAGTCGGTGGCGCCATGGCGGGCGCAAGACCCGCTGAGCCACCCCGAGTGGGGCCAGCGACTCAGTGAGCACCTGCTGGCCGGCACGCCGGTGGTCTACGAAGGGCCGGGATTCGGGGCATACGGGCGCAGCGATTGCGTCGACGCGGTAGTTGACGACTACTTTCTCGAATACGCCGTGCCCGTGGCCCACCCGGTGTGCTCGTGACCAGGATCAGTCCTGCTTACGACGGCGGAACTTGCCCAATCTCTTCTCCGCCTGGGCCTTCTCCGCTTCAAGCTTGCGCTTGACGTCGGCCGCATAGACGTCCACGTACTCCTGACCCGACAGGCGCATGATCTGGTAGATGATGGCGTCGGTAACCGCGCGCTGGGCGAATCGGTCCTTGGCATTGGCGTAGTAGGACTCAAAGGTCATGGGCTCACCGATGATCATGCCCACCCGGCGGACCCGGGGGACCATCTTGCCCAGAGGCTGAACCTTGTCCGTGCCGATCAGGGCGATCGGGATCACCGGCACCTGGGTGTTGAGCGCCAGGCGCGCCACGCCCAGCTTTCCGCGGTAGAGGCGGCCGTCGGGGCTGCGCGTGCCCTCCGGGTAGATGCCCAGCAGGTCACCGTTGCGCAGAGCCTGCTCGCCGGCGTTGAGAGAGTTCTGGCTGGCCGCGCCTCCGGAGCGATCCATAGGAATCTGGCCGCTGGCGTCGAAGAACCAGCGGTTCCAGGCCCCGGCGATCCCCTTGCCCTGCCAGTAGTCCTTCTTCGCCAGAAAGCGCACCTGCCGCGGGACCACCACGGGGATAAACACCGAGTCAGAGAAGGAGAGGTGATTCGAGGCCAGAATGGCCGGTCCTTCGGCGGGAATGTTGTCCAGGCCCTTGACCCAGGGCCGGAAGGTCGTCTTGACCACCGGCTCTACCAGGAACGTCTTGGCCAGGTGATAGAACGACGACGCCACAGTCTCCTCTTCCTCTGCTCTTCGGTGACGAACACCCCTACTCTAGGGCCACTACAGTAAACCCATGGTGAACAGCGCCCCGACCCGCGGTCCCGGCAGTCGGCCCGGAGCCCTCGTGCTACACGGCTTCACCTCCACCACGGCCTCGATGCAGCCGGTGGCTGATGCGCTCGCCGACGCCGACATCGATGTGGAGATGCCCTTGCTTCCCGGCCACGGGACCCATTGGCAGGACCTCGCGGCCACTCGCGCCGAGACCATTCTGGAAGCTGTCGCAGCAGCCCATGACCGCCTTGCCGCCCGGTGCGCCACGGTGGTGCCCGTGGGACTGTCCATGGGCGGGGCCCTGGCGCTCTGGTCCGCAGCGCGCACCCCGGGCAGCGGAGGAGCACCCTCTCCCGGCGTCGTGGTGATCAATCCAGGGCTGCGTCTGGCGCCGATGACCGGTGCGGCCGCGGCCGTGCTGGGCCGCTTCCGCCCCACTCTGCCTGCCATCGCCGGGGACATCGCCAAGGACGGAGTGGTGGAGGAGGCGTACGAGCAGACTCCGCTGCGCGGCGTCGTCCAGCTGGACCGTCTCTTTGCCCGCAGCAGGAAGGCTCTGCCGCTGCTGCGCGAACGTGGTACTGCCGTGATGCTCCTGCGTTCCCCGCGGGATGCGGTGGTGGGCAGCCGTTCCGCACAGCTGCTGAAGAAGAGGCTGGCGCCCGGACAGGTCACGGAAGTGATCCTGCGGCGAAGCGGTCACGTCGCCACGTTGGACTGGGACGCTGACCTGCTTCAGCGCCGCACCGTCGGTTTCATCCAGTCCGTGCACGTGCGTGACAGGTAAGTGACGGGCCGCAGGCCTGCCGGTAGGCTGGAGGGCATGAACAAGCGACGCGATGACATCCCGTCAGGTCCCAAGCCGGTCCCCGGGCGCCCCGTGCCCAAGAACCTTGGCAGCAGCGGCCGGCGGCCGGCGGCGCGCGGCCCGCGCGACTACACCGTCAACGATGACGTGCTCGCTGAGATCGACGATTTCCGGCCGCCCCACCCCAAGAACCCGCTGGCCGGGGCGAAGCCCGGCGTGGTCATCGGCGCCACGCTGACCATTGCGGCGATCCTGTGCCTGGTGGTCTTCCCGTTCCTGCCGGTGAACTTCCCCACCTGGACCACCCTGGCGCTCATCGGCGTGATCCTCCTGGGACTGGTGATCCTGTTCCTCCAGATGCCCTCCAAGCGCAGCAGCAGCGACGACGGCGCGCGGGTCTGAGTCCATGGCAGAGGTGTTCACTCCAGACCGCATCGTCTCCACCGAGCGGGTAGTCGAGGTTGACCCTGCTCTGAACATCACCGACCTGCTGGAGCAGCAGGTCACGCTGGACGCGCACAATGTACTCTTCTCCCGCCGCGACGCCGCCGACGACTGGGACGACATCACCGCGGAGGCCTTTCGGGCTGATGTGGTGGCACTGGCTAAAGGCCTGATCGCCTCCGGTGTAGCCAGCGGGGACCGCGTGGCCATCCTTTCTGCGACCCGCTACGAGTGGACGCTGCTGGACTTCGCGTGCTTCTACGCCGGCGCGGTGCCGGTGCCGATCTATGAAAGCTCCTCGGCCTCACAGATCGCCTGGATCCTGCAGGACTCCGGGGCCATTGCGGCCTTCGCCGAGAACGCCTCCTACGCCAAGACCATCGCGCAAGCGGTCTCCGAGCACTCGGTTGAGAGCCTGCGCGACGTCTACACGATCGACGGTCCAGGATTGGACGACCTGCGGGCCGCAGGTGAGGAGATCACCGACGCCGAGTGCGAGGCGCGCCGCAGCGAGGCTGACCTGCAGAGCTTGGCGACCATCATCTACACCTCCGGCACCACCGGACGACCCAAGGGATGCGAGCTGACCCACGGGAACTTCGTCGACCACAGCCTGCAGACTCTCGCGGCGATGGACGGTGTCATCAGCCGAGACTCCTCCACGGTGCTGTTCCTGCCCCTGGCCCACGTCTTCGCCCGGTTCGTGTCCATCATCTTCATCGCCGCCGGGGGCAGAGTGGCCCATACTGCGGACATCAAGCAGCTGATCGACGACCTGGCAGCGGTGCGCCCCACGTTCCTCCTGGGTGTTCCCCGAGTCTTTGAGAAGATCTACAACGCCGCCGCCCTCAAGGCCGAGGCCGAGGGCAAGGGGAAGATCTTTGCCAAGGCCGTGGATGTGGCGGTGAAGTACTCCCGGGCCACCACAGACTCCCGGCCCTCGCTGCTGCTGAAGGCTCAGCACGCGCTGTTCTCCAAGCTGGTCTACTCCAAGCTCATCACTCGCATGGGTGGCAACGTCACCCATGCCTTCTCCGGGGGTTCGCCGCTGGGCGAGCGCACCAGCCACTTCTTCAACGGCATCGGCGTGCAGATCATCGAGGGCTACGGCCTGACGGAGACCAGTGCGCCCATCACCGGCAACATCCCCAGCGTCTACCGCATCGGTACCGTGGGCACCCCGCTGCCTGGTAACGACATTGCCCTGGCCGAGGACGGAGAGATCCTCGGCCGTGGGGTCTGCGTTTTCCGTGGGTACCGCGAGAACCCCCAGGCCATGGAAGAGTCCTTTGTTTCGGCACACGACGGCGGCCAGGACTGGTTCCGCACCGGTGACCTGGGCGAGCTCGACGAGGTTGGTCGCCTGAAGATCACCGGGCGCAAGAAGGAGATCCTGGTGACCGCCGGTGGCAAGAACGTCTCCCCGGCGCAGCTGGAGGACGTGATCCGTGCCGACGTGCTGGTCTCCCAGGCTGTGGTGGTGGGGGAGGGGCGCCCGTTCGTAGGGGCTCTCATCACCCTGGACTCCGAGACCATCGTGCCCTGGTGCAGGCGTCAGGGAATCGATCCGGAGACGCCGCTGATTGAGCTCACCGAGCATCCACGGGTCCTCAAGCATCTGCAGTCGGTGATCGATCAGGCCAACAGTACGGTCTCCCAGGCTGAGTCGATTCGTGAATTCACCGTCCTCGGTGAGGACTTCACCATCGAATCCGGCCACCTCACCCCGTCCCTGAAGATCAAGCGGCCCGAGGTCATGAGGGACTTCTCCGGCGTCGTTGATGCGCTCTACAGCAAGGCGAGCGCCGCCCGGGAGCGCGCCGCTGCGGCAGGGCAGGCCGCTGGCGAGGCCCTGCGTCGTCGGACTTCCCACCGGTCATCTCGCCGTAAGCCTGACTAAGGGCCTTACCGCCCTCCAGAGAGCGTGCGCCCTCTGGACAAGCCCCCTCCCGCTCACTAGTGTGATGTGGACCACATGACGGTGGTGACTTGAGGAGGAGCCATGACCGCAGCAGCCACGCACACGGCCGGGGGAAGCTCCGACGCGCCGCTGAGAGCCGAGCACTCCGTGCCCCGCATCGTCGAGGTCGAGCCCGAGCTGAACATCACCGATCTGCTCGAGAGGCAGGTCGCCGCAGATCCGGACAATGTACTGTTCGGACGCCAGCTCATCCCCGGAGAATGGACCGACATCACCGCCGCGGCCTTCCGCGAGGATGTCACCGCCTTGGCCAAAGGCCTCATCGCACGCGGAGTCGAGCCCGGCGATCGTGTAGCTCTCATGGCGGCAACCCGCTACGAGTGGACCTTGCTGGACTTCGCCATCTGGTACGCCGGGGCCGTCACCGTGCCGATCTACGAGACCTCCTCACCGAGCCAGATCGCCTGGATCATCCAGGACGCCGGTGTCAGCATCGTCTTCGCAGAGAAGGATCAGCACCTGCGAGCCGTGGACCGGGCCATCGTGGATGAGAACCTCGACGGCGTCGCCCACATCTTCCTGATCGAGGGGGAGGACCTCGAGGAGCTGCGTTCTGCCGGAGCCCAGATCAGCGACGAGGAGGTCGAGAGTCGCCGCAGCCGTGCTGGTCTGGAAGACCTGGCGACCATCATCTACACCTCCGGCACTACGGGACGCCCCAAGGGGTGCGAGCTGACCCACGGAAACTTCGCCGATCTGTCGATCCAAGCGATGACTTCCCTGCAGGCGGTGATCAACAAAGAGGCGTCCACCGTCCTGTTCATCCCTCTGGCCCACGTGTTCGCCCGCTTCATCTCCGTGATCTGTGTCGCCGCCGGCGCCCGGGTTGGGCATACCGGGGACATCAAGCAGCTCGTGGATGACTTAGGGACCTTCCGACCCACCTTCCTGCTGGCGGTGCCGAGGGTCTTCGAGAAGATCTACAACGCCGCCATGATGAAGGCAGAGAACGACGGCAAGGGCAAGATTTTCGCCAAAGCCGCTGAGACGGCCATCGAATGGTCCCGGGCTCAGCAGGCCGGGCGGGTGCCCCTGGGGCTCAGCCTCAAGCACGCCCTCTTTGCGCGCCTCGTCTACTCCAAGCTGCATGCCCGGATGGGAGGGCGGGTGACCCATGCGGTTTCCGGCGGCTCTCCGCTGGGCGCCCGCCTGGGGCACTTTTTCCACGGCATCGGCGTGCAGATCATGGAAGGCTACGGTCTGACCGAGACCACGGCGCCCATCACGGTCAACACCCCGGAGAACTACAAAATCGGCACCGTGGGCATCCCCTTACCCGGCTGTGCCGTGAAGATTGCCGAGGACGGAGAGATTCTCGGCAAGGGTATCTGCGTCTTCAGCAGCTACCGCAACTGGCCTGAGCTGGCCCAGGAGACCTTCACCGAGGACGGATGGTTCAGAACGGGCGACGTCGGCACGCTAGACGAGGACGGATTCCTCACCATCACCGGCCGCAAGAAGGAGATCCTGGTGACCGCCGGGGGGAAGAACGTCTCGCCCGCGCAGTTGGAGGACCAGATCCGCGCTGATGCGATCGTCAGCCAGGTCGTCGTCGTCGGTGATGACCGGCCCTTTGTAGCCGCACTCATCACCCTGGACCCGGAGACGCTGCCCACCTGGCTGCCCCGCCTGGGTCTGGACCCCCAGACTCCGATGAGTGAACTCGTGGAGAATCCCCAGATCCGCGAACACCTGCAGTCGGTGGTCGACCGTGCCAACGAGAGCGTCTCACGGGCGGAGTCGATCAGGGTTTTCAAGGTCCTCGAGCAGGACTTTACGATCGACTCCGGGCACTTGACCCCCTCGATGAAGATCCGCCGCAGCAACGTCGTGAAGGACTACGCCGACGTGGTCGATGAGCTCTACCGCGATGCTGCCCAGAAGCGCGGCGGAACAGGCTGAGGTCTCGACTTCCAACATGTGGAACCCTGATCAGGGCGATTAGGGGCCGTTGCCGCCGCGTGCTTACCCTATGGGGGTGACGAATGCGCCAGAGAACACCTCAGAGACCCTGTTGACCGCGCCCGGAGAGATTCTCCACACCGGTGCCGCCGACTATCCGGGGCTCGATAACTGGCGCGAGCTTCCCCTGACGCAGCAGCCGGACTGGCGCGGTCACCCCGACTTTGACTCCTCCTACGAGGAGCTCTCCGCGAACCCGCCGCTGGTATTCGCCGGGGAGGTCGACAAGCTCAAGCGACGCCTGGCCAAGGTGGCCAACGGCGAAGCCTTCCTCCTGCAGGGCGGGGACTGTGCGGAGACGTTCGACGGCGTCACCGCTGACAAGATCAGCGCCAAGGTCAAGACCATCCTCCAGATGGCAGTGGTGCTCACCTACGGTGCCTCTCTGCCGGTGGTGAAGATGGGCCGCATGGCCGGCCAGTACGCCAAGCCCCGCAGCTCCGATATGGAGACCCGTGGCGATGTGACGCTGCCCAGCTTCCGCGGGGAGATCGTCAACGGCTTCGACTTCACACCGGAGTCCCGGATCCCGGACCCGAAGCGCATGGTCGAGGCGTACCACAAGTCAGCGGCCACCCTGAACCTCGTGCGGGCCTTCACCGAGGGCGGCTTCGCGGATCTGCGCGCGGTGCAGCAGTGGAACAAGGGGTTCATGGAGAACCCCGCTCACGCCCGCTACGAGCAGATCGCCGGAGAGATTGACCGGGCTGTGCGTTTCATGGAGGCTTGCGGCGCGGAGTTCGACGGGCTGAAGCGCACTGAGTTCTACGCCGCCCATGAGGCGCTGCTGCTGGACTATGAACGGGCCCTGACCCGCATCGACTCCCGCACCGGCAAGCCCTATGTGACCTCCGGGCACTTCGTGTGGATCGGTGAGCGCACCCGCGATCTCGACGGCGCTCATGTGGACTACCTCTCGCGAGTCCAGAACCCGCTGGGAGTCAAGCTCGGTCCCAGCACCACGCCCGAGACTGCCCTGGCACTCATCGACAAGCTCGACCCCGAGCGCGAGCCTGGCCGCCTGACCTTCATCTCGCGCATGGGCGCGGCCAACATCCGGGAGAAGCTTCCCCCGCTGGTGGAGGCGGTGCGGGACTCCGGCGCCAAGGTCGTGTGGGTCACCGACCCCATGCACGGCAACACCATCACCGCCAAGAACGGCTACAAGACCCGCCGCTTCGACGACGTCATGGATGAGGTGCGCGGTTTCTTCGAGGTGCACCAGGCTGCCGGCACTTACCCCGGCGGTCTGCATGTGGAGATGACCGGCGACGACGTCGCCGAGTGCCTGGGCGGCTCGGACGTCATCGACGAGTCAGCGTTCGACGCCCGCTACGAGTCCCTGGTGGACCCGCGGCTGAACCACAAGCAGTCCCTGGAGATGGCCTTCCTGGTGGCCGAAGCTCTTACTCAGGTGAAGTAGTCGGCAGCGAAGGGATGATCCCCTCGCTGGCCCCCAGGTAGTACCCGAGCAGCATCAGCAACGCCGTGGCGATCATCATCACCGCGACGGCGATCCAGTGCTGCGTGGGGGTGGGGCCGTGCAGCGACACTCGAGGCCGCTGGCGGTCCTTCCGGTCGCCGCGGGCAGGTTCCTGCGGTGCCACTGAGGTGAAGTGGCTGGTCTCCGGATCATGGACGCTCAGCTGCCCGGGCAGGGGAACCTCCGCGACCGTCTGACGCTCCGCCACATCCAGCGTGGACCACGGGTTGCTCTGTGCCGGGGCCTGCGGACGAGGCGCTCCGGCCGCTTTGGCATGGCCAAGTGCGGCGGTGATGTCTTCATCCCAGACCTGGGTGTCGTCCACCGTGGGGAAGTCCTCCGCCACCGTGGTGGGAGCTGTCGGCGCAGCGGTGCCCGCCGCAGGGGTATAAGTGGGCTCATCTTCTTCGAAACCACCCTCGGCGTGCTCGGGAGTCCCGGCGGAGAGGGCCCCGCCGGTCTCCGGCGCAGGCGGCATGAGGGGAGCAGCGGCCGGCGAAGCATGGGGATGGTGGCGCCGGTGTTTGGCGAGGGCCCCGTCGAAGTCCAGATCCTCGGGGCTGAGCTCTTCGCGCGCCTCTTCCAGCAGCCCTAGGAGCGCATCGGCGTTCTTCGGGCGGTCCGCGGGGTTGATGCGCGTGGCCTCACGCACTAGATCGTCCAGCGGGGCGGCCAGTCCCGGCACATAGGACGACGGAGCGGGGACGGTCGAGTTCACGTGCTGGAAAGCCACCCGAACAGGGGAGTCGCCGGTGTAGGGCTGAACCCCGGTGAGCATTTCGTAGAGCAGAATGCCCATGGCATAGATGTCAGCACGCTCATCGGCGCCCTCGCCGGACAGCAGCTCAGGCGAGATGTAGGCGACGGTACCCATCAGAGTTGAGGTGCCTGAGTGATGGGTGGCCGCGCGCGCCAGGCCGAAGTCAGCAAGCTTGATGTGTCCCTCGGTGGAGACCAGGACGTTCTCCGGCTTGATGTCCCGGTGCACAAGCCCAGCCCGATGAGCGGCGGCAAGTCCGGCCAGAATGGACTGGAGGTACGTCAGGGCCAGCCGTGGGGTCATAGGCCCCTTCTTCAGGAGGGTGCGCAGCGTCGCCCCCGGTACGTACTCCATGACCATGTAAGCGGTCTCGCGCGTCTGTCCCTGATCCAGCACCTGCACAACATTGGGATGAGTGACCAGGGCGGAGTTGCGAGCCTCCTGCTCGAAGCGCTGCACCACCTTGCGGTCCTCAGCCATGTGGGGGAAGAGGACCTTGATGGCGACGTCGCGGTTCAGCCGCTGGTCCCGGGCCAGATAGACCGTGGACATGCCTCCGCGCGCGATGCGCCGGGTGATGGTGTACCGGCCGTCGATGGTGGAACCGATCCAGGTGTCGGCGGTGGAAGTGCCGCCGGCTGAGTCTGGTCTCGGACGCCCCTGGGCATGCTGCTGGTCATTCACCCGCCCAGCGTACCGAACTGCAGCTGAGAGATTCCTCAAGGCCCGGCCCCGCGGCACCGGGCCGGGGAGGTGTCAGGACAGGCGGCTGACCAGCCGTCGGCTTACGTCGGCGAAATCCTCCAGGACCTCAGCCGCTACACCTAGCTGTTTCAGTCCATCAAGCTCCTGCCGGCTCTGGTCCATGAGAGTCTCGATTGAGCGTTCGACCTCGGCGACAGCGCCAGAGGAGACCAGGATCTCTCTGGCGCGTGAGACGTCGTCGTCTGAGAGATCCGGGTTTCCCAGCATGCCGGCAAGCTCCGCTGCCGCCGCCTCGGGGGAGCGGAACAGGCCGTAGGCGATCAGTTCGGTGCGTTTTCCCTCGCGAAGATCATCGCCGACCGGCTTTCCGGTGACCTCGGGATCGCCGAACACGCCCAGGAGGTCATCGCGCAACTGGAACGCCTCGCCCACGGGCAGGGAGGCCGCCCCTAAATTGCGGCGAAGGTCCTCACCGCCGCCGCCCAGGGCGCAGCCGAGCACCACGGGGTATTCGCTGGAGTACTTGGCGGCCTTGAATCGCAGCACATTCCGTGCGCGGGCGACAGCCTCCGCTTCGGAGGGAGCCGGCGGGCCGACCTCGGCCAGCACGTCCAGGTACTGGCCGGTGATGACCTCGGTATGCATCTGCTGGAACACCCGGCGGGCGGCGTCCAGAGTCTCCGGAGCGCCTGAGGACTGCTGCTGAGCCTCTGCGAACGCCTGGCCCGCCCACCCCAGGGCCAGATCCCCGGAGAGCACTGCGCCGGTCGTGCCGAAATGCGGTGCATCGCCGCTGTAGGCATGTTCGCGGTGGAGGGCTTCGAATCGCTTGTGGGTGCTCGGCTGGCCGCGCCGGACGTCTGAACGGTCGATGACGTCGTCGTGTACCAGTGCTGCCGCCTGAAAGAGCTCGAGTGCCACCCCCAGAAGCTCCGCAGCGGAGGCCTCGGACGCGGGCAGCTCGGGCCCACCCCCGGAGCGGGCACTGACGGCAGCGCGCCAGCCGATCCATGCCAGGACCGGTCGCAGCTTCTTGCCGCCGGACGTCAGGGCCAGCAGAGAATCCGCCAGAGGGGCTCCCTCGGGAGAGATGCTGAGAATCTCCTCCCTCCGCCGCTGCAGGAACGTCTCGCAGCGGGCATTGACTCGTCCAACGAAGTCCTCGGCACTCATGCGCACCAGCCTATACGCGGTCGCTCGCGCCGCGCGGAGTGTGCACGACTCCTGTCAGACCACGGCGCTACTGTGGTGGGCATGAACCGCGCGAGCACCCTGCCACCGGGCTCCGCCCCGCGCATCATTGCGCACGTGGACATGGACGCCTTCTACGTGGAAGCGGAGCTGCTGGACAAGCCCGAACTGCGGGGGCGCAAGCTGATCGTGGCCCAGCCGGGCGGCCGCTCAGTGGTGCTCTCGGCCTCCTACGAAGCCCGCACCGACGGTGTGCGTTCGGCAATGCCGCTCTCGCGAGCGATGCAGCTGAGTCCCGGTGCCACGGTCCTTCCTCCTCATATGCACCGGTACCGCGAGCTCTCGGCCGGCATTATGAGTTATTTCGACACACTGACTCATCTCAAGGAGCAGCTCAGTGTGGACGAGGCATTCCTGGATCTGACGGGCAGTCGGCGCAGACTCGGCAGCCCCGCCCAGATGGGGGAGAAGATCCGCCGGGACATCCGCGCCGACTTCGGGCTGCCGGCCACAGTGGGCATCGCGGACCGCAAGTTCATCGCCAAGATCGCCTCCACGCGGGCCAAGCCCGACGGGCTGCTCCTGGTGCCGCCTACCGAACGGCTGAGCTTCCTTCACAGCCTGCCCGTGACGTCGTTGTGGGGCGTGGGCGGCAAGACCGCCCAGGCGCTGGAGCAGATGGGTATTCGGACCGTGCGGCAGCTGGCTGAGACTCCGCCTAAGACTCTGACCGCACGCTTCGGCGTCACCGGTGATCACCTGCACCAGCTTGCCTGGGGGCATGACGACCGTCAGGTGCAGCCGCACCGGGCCGAGAAGAGCATCGGGGCCGAGGAGACGTTTAGTGAGGACATCAGCTCCACCGCCGAACTGAGCCGCGAGCTGCTCCGGCTGGCGCATAAGGTGGCCTCGCGGCTGCGGCGGGCTGAGCTGACGGCCGGAGGGGTGAGTCTGAAGCTGCGCTACCAGGACTTCAGCACCCTGACCCGTTCGGCCACGCTGGTGCACCCCAGCAGTTCGGCCCAAGTGCTGCACCAGCACGCCGTGACGCTTCTGGAAAAGCTGGGTCAGCGCCCCCAGGCGGTGCGCCTCATCGGACTGCGGGCGGAGCGTCTCCATGATTACGACGGCTCCCTGCAGCTGAGCTTCGATACCCGTGACTCTGGATGGGTCGACGCGGAGAAAGCCCTCGACGCCGTAGCGGACAAGTTCCCTCACCTGCCCGTGATGCCGGCCTCCCTCGTGCCGCCCCGGGCACAGCGCGAGGATCCCCGGGAAGAGCGCAGGGAAGAACCCTAGTCTGGTGAATTGCTGGACATTCCGTCACAGGTCCATCACAAGTCAGGGTTACGGCTAGGTCACAGCCCAGTGCAGCAGATAGACTGACGTTCCACAGACCGTAAAGGACCCGAGCCAAGGAGCGTCGCGATGGCACTGTCGGAGCGCGAACAGCGGCTGCTGAGGGAACTGGAGGAGCAGCTCCAGTCCGAGGATCCCAGCTTTGCCAGCTCGCTGCAGGAAGCGTCTGTCGGCAAGCTTAACGTGCGCAATCTTGTGCTCGGCTTGCTCATCGCCGTGGCGGGCATTGGAGTGCTGCTGCTGAGCATCTACAACCAGTGGATCCCCGTGGGCGTTCTCGGGTTCCTCATCATGGGCGGCGGCGTGTACCTCGCCACCACCGGTGGATCCGGGGGTGGCCACCGCAATGACGGCGGGAACGACGACGGCAACGGCAACGGAGGCGGCCCCGGCGGGTCCGGGCCCCGGACATCGGCGCCGAGTCCCTCAGGATCCTTCATGAGCAATCTCGAGGAGAAGTGGGAGCAGCGTCGCCAGCAGGGCTGACCTCCACTTTCCTCCACCTATAAGAAAACCCCTCCCGCGGGAGGGGTTTTCTTATGCCCGGAAGTCGATGAGGGGTTATAGGCCATAAATGTGTTGCTGGTCCGGGCGTGTCCAGGGGATTCAGA
>NZ_JAVKGT010000048.1:0-15237 GCF_031432335.1 Nesterenkonia flava
CCGGCTTGGCGAGACCCCGGAGTGATGCCCCGGGTCACGGCAGCCGCCTCACCAGTGTGGTCCCCGAGGCCCGGCCGAAGACCAGCACCTCAGCACCAGCACGCAGATTCGTCTTCTGCCGCCGGGTCAGACGGGTCTCGACCTCTCCGTCCTCATTGGCCGTGGTCTCGGTGACCACCGCAGCGATAGCCACGTCTTCACCGGGCAGGAACCCTTCACCCGAGACAGTGGCCGCAGCTGGCTTCCCGCTGGGCTTAGACCGTGCCGCCTGGGGTTGCTCCGCCTCGGTGTCTGTGAGGGTGCGGCGGCGGGAGCGGATAATGTCAGTAAAAGTGGACCCGTCGGTTTCGTGGACCTCGATCCGCACCGTCCGAGTCCGGTCCCCAGTGACCGCATCTAGCAGCTCGCCGAATCGGGCGTGACTCCACGCCCTAGTGCCTTCTGGTGCGGGGAAGTCCTCGCCATCCACGGTGACCGCCAGCGTTCCGGTGGGCTGGGTCACGGTGATCACAACATGAGTCAACACCGCCGGAACATCCGGCTCCTGCTCTGAGGTCCTGGGCGTCTTGACGGAGCGAGAGGGGCGTCGGGTGGTGTAGTGACTCATGCCCGCCAGGTGCGCTCCGTGACCCTAGGGACTGTGGTTTCAGGCTGAGGTCGCCCGTGCGTCGTAGGTGCCGACCGGAAAGCGGTGGGTCGTGTGCGCCCATTCCTGGGCGCTAGCGAGGAACTGATCTATGAAGTCGGAGGAACTAACCCGGGTAAGCCCAGGGGAGTGGTCAACGAGACGTTGTGGTGGCGCCAGGGCTGCCGCCCGGTCAGCCCGGTGAACCAGCCGGGAGCGGCTCAGAGCATCGCCCAGCCGAGTAGGCCAGCTGCGATGACTACAGCCCACGCCGGGATCTTCCAGTTGTTGAGCGCGACGAAGGCTGCGATGGCCAGCACTAGTGCTTCGAGTCCGACGTCGAGGACTCCGGCGGTGAATACCGGATCGTAGAGGGCAGCGGCGAGGATGCCGACCACTCCTGCGTTGAATCCCAGCAGGGCTTTGCGGGCGATGGAGTTCTTCCGCAGGGCTTCCCAGAAAGGCAGGGCACCCACGACCAGGAGCGCTGCAGGGAGAAAGATAGCAACGGTGGCTATCAGCGCTCCTGGGATGCCGGTCGGCTCTTCTGTGCTGGAGGCGCCGAGGAATCCAGCGAACGTGAATAGCGGGCCTGGGACAGCCTGGGCTGCGCCGTAACCGGCCAGGAAGGTATCAGCGGAGACTAGGTGGTCGGTTTCGGCCTGCAGCAGTGGCAGGACCACGTGTCCGCCGCCGAAGACCAGCGAGCCCACACGGTAAAACAAGTCGATCAGTGAGACCCAGGCGTTGCCGGCCCAGGCAGCCACCAGCGGTAGGGCTGCCAGCAATACAGCGAAGAGTCCCAGGCAAGTACCGGCGGCCCGTTTCGATACTCGCACGGTGAATGCGTCCTCAGGTTGCGTCGATTGCTCATCGGGGGTGAGCCAGACGAGTCCGATCAGCCCTGCTACTGCGATGGCAGCGACCAGCACGAAAGGGTGGGGCACCAGCAGTACTACGATCATCGCTGCTGCTGCGATGGTGGCCCGCGGGGCATCCGGGGTCAGGGATCGGGCCATACCCAGCACCGCGTGGGCAACTACTGCGACTGCTGCAGCTTTCAGTCCATTGACCCACCCGGCATCGGAAAGGTCCCCGGCAGTGCTGACCCCGTAAGCAAAAGTCACCAGCAGCACCACTGAGGGCATGGTGAAAGCGAACCACGCGGCGAACATCCCCAGGTAGCCGGCCCTCTGTAAGCCAAGGGCCATACCGACCTGGGAGGAGGCTGGACCAGGCAGGAACTGGCAGAGGGACACCAGATCCGCGTAGGCCTTCTCGCTGAGCCACTTGCGTCGCTCCACGAAGGCCTCGCGGAAGTACGCCAGATGAGCAACAGGGCCACCGAAGCTGGTCAGCCCCAGTCGGAGAAAGACCAGGAAGACTTCCCAGGAAGTCCCGGGGTGTTTGTCTTGAGCACGTGCAGCAGGTGTTGTCACCTGCTCATCTTGACCAAGGAGATTCGACTCAGTCAACATTGAGTCAATGAACATTGAGCAGATTCCGGATGGGCCGCCACCCAGCCTGAGTGTGGCGCAGCGCGCGGCGCGCCATTCGGCCTTGGCGGAGCCTGTCCGGCTGCGCATCGTGGACCTGCTGCTGTGCTCGGACCTCTCATCCTCCGAACTGCGTGGCCTGTTGGGTGTCTCCTCTAATCTGTTGGCGCATCACCTCGGGGTCCTGGAGAAGGCGCGATTGGTAGAGCGGCGACAGTCTGAAGGGGATCGTCGACGCAGCTATGTACGCTTGCTCCCACAAGAGCGCCGGGCCTTAGCATACGAACACGCCGGAACAGGAAAAACGAAAGCCCCGCCGTCGCAGCTGGTCTTCATCTGTACCGGCAACTCGGCCCGCTCTCCCTTCGCCGCAGCGTGGTGGAACCGCAATGCAGCTCGCCCCACGGGAGTACCCGCGACCTCAGCAGGAACCAAGCCTGCAGCCTCAGTCCCCCCACCTGCTGCTGAGACGGCGAAAGGGCTGGGGATTGACCTTTCAAACCACGACCCAAAACCAATGGAGAACGTCCCGGCTTCGTCGACGACCATAGTGCTGTGCGACCGCGCCCACGAAGCACTCTCCGGGGTGGTCGAAGGCGAACTGCATCACTGGTCGATTCCCAACCCAGCCGGGACAGGCACCGCCAAGGCCTATGACCTAGCCTTCCGCGAAATCTCCGAACGCGTCGACCTACTAGCAGCCAGCCTACGAACAGCACAATGAGGACAGGGATAACTATGGAAGATCACCACGACCAGGATTTCCTTGACCGAGCTGCAGCGGCACGCGAACGCATCAACGAGATTCCTGCTCAAGGTTTCCTCGGATCAAATGAGCAGTACCGCGTGGTTCTTGATGTACGCGAGACCGCAGAGTTCGACCAGGCTCATCTGCCTGGAGCAGTGAACCTGCCACTGGGACGACTCAATGAACACGCCTCGGCCGCACTGCCAGACAAGGATGCTCCCATTGCCTGTTACTGCAACGGCGGAAACCGCGGGGCGCTGGCCACTGAGGCGCTGCAGCAGATGGGTTATCGCAACGTGGTCAACATCGACGGCGGCCTACACGCCATCGAGCGGCAGAAGGGGCAGTAAGGGCAGTAAGGGCAGTAGTAAAGGCCTTGAGGTTCAAATGAGCCTGTGACTGGCGTCCGGCGGGCAACGTGCCTAATGCTCAGCTACCGAGGCGGGAGGCGAGTTCCCTGACCCTGGTGCGGATGTCGTCACGGATGATCTCCATGCGCTGGCGACCCTCGATGCCGCGCAGCGAGGGTTCATCGGTCTCCCAGCGCTCCACGGTCACCCCCTCGACATGGGGCACCTGTGCCTCTGCGCCCAGTACGACGACGTGGCCGGCAGTGCGCATGGCGTCCTCGGTCAGCTGGATGGGGGAGTTGGCACTGATGTCTACCCCGATCTCGGCGAGCACTTCGGCAGAGAGGGCGTTGATGCTCTGCCCGGCCCTGGTGCCCGCAGAGGCGACGCGGACGGCGTCGGGCTTGCCCGCCTCCACCAATTCCTTTTCGAATAGGCCGGCAGCCATCTGGGACTTCCCTCCGTTCTTCACGCAGACAAACAACACCCCAGGGTTTCCTTCAGTGGGCATCAGCAGCACTCTCCTTGGCTGGTCTCGACAGCGTAGGCGTCCTGCAGCATGGCACCCAAGCCTGAGTCTGCACAGAGCTCTGCGCACAGGCCCTCCAGGGCACCGGGGGCGATGGAGTAGTAGGCCCAGGTGCCTCGCTTCTCCCGGGTGAGGAACCCGGCGTCGGTGAGGATGCGCAAGTGGTGGGAGACCGTCGGCTGCCCCAGGCCTAGCGGCTCGGTCATATCGCAGACGCAGGCCTCAGCATTCTCTCCCGCGGCGACCAACGAGAGCAGGGCGAGGCGATTGGGGTCGCCCAGCGCTTTGAACCGGACGGCCAGGTCGGCCGTGCGCTCCGGGTCGAGGGCCGTGGAGGCCGGCACGGTGCAGCAGTCCTCGGTGATCTCCTGGGTGGGGGTGTTCATTAGAACCTCCGACGCTCAATGGATTGACGATTGTCGATGTATGAGAGCATACTCGTATATCGACAGACGTCAATATTCCTCGAAAGGTTCCCATGTCCTCAACAGCCACTGCGCCCGATACCGCTCCCGTGGTCGCCCGGCTCTCCATACTGGACAAGTTCCTGCCGGTATGGATTTTGGTTGCTATGGGAGCAGGACTACTGATCGCGATGCTGGCCCCCGGAGTGGGCCAGGTGCTGCATGCCGTGGAGGTCGCCGGAGTCTCGGTGCCCATCGCCCTGGGTCTGCTGCTGATGATGTACCCGGTGCTGGCCAAGGTTCGGTACTCCGAGACTCACCTGGTGCTGCGGGACAAGAAGCTGCTGATCACTTCACTGGCGATCAACTGGCTGCTGGCCCCAGCGTTCATGTTCGCCCTGGCCTGGATCTTCCTGCCGGATCTGCCTGAATATCGCACCGGGCTGATCATCGTGGGCCTGGCCCGCTGCATCGCCATGGTGCTGATCTGGAACGACCTGGCCTGCGGAGACCGGGAAGCTGCTGCGGTGCTGGTAGCGATCAACTCGGTCTTCCAGGTCTTTATGTTCGGCGTGCTGGGGTGGTTCTACCTCCAAATCCTGCCGGGCTGGCTGGGCCTGGAGACCACCACAGCAGAGTTCAGCTTCTGGGCGATCACCATCTCGGTGCTGGTTTTCCTCGGCATCCCGTTGGCCGCAGGGTTCCTCACCCGGATGATCGGCGAGCGGACCCGAGGACGGGACTGGTACGAGCAGCGGCTGCTGCCCACGCTCGGCCCCTGGGCGCTCTACGGACTGCTGTTCACCATCGTGATGCTCTTCGCCTTACAGGGCGAACAGGTCATGAATCAGCCGCTGGACGTTGCTCGCATCGCAGTGCCGCTGCTGATCTACTTCGTGGTGACCTTCTGCGCCTCCATGGTGATCGGCCGGTTGCTGGGCATGGACTACGAACGCTCCACCACCCTGTCCTTCACTGCGGCGGGCAATAACTTTGAGCTCGCCATCGCCGTGGCCATCGCCACCTTCGGCGCCACCTCCGGACAGGCCCTAGCCGGAGTGGTCGGACCGCTGATCGAGGTGCCTGTGCTGGTGGGCCTGGTCTATGTCGCCCTCTGGGCCCGTCGATTCTTCCGTAGCACTGGGACTACCGGACGTTCCGCCATCTCCCATACGCCGCCCACCACGTTGTAATGCCCGCCACCGTACTCAATATCTAAGGAGCAGCAATGACCCCTCTCACCGACGCATCCCAGCATCTGCCTACTGTCACCTTCGTCTGTGTGCACAACGCCGGACGCTCCCAGATGGCCGCAGGCTTCCTCCGTGAACTCGGCGGCGACCGGGTCCAGGTGTACTCCGGGGGAACCCAGCCTGCCGAGGAGATCAACCCGGTGGCCGTGGAGGCCATGGCCGAGGTCGGCATCGATATCTCGGGACGGGCCACCAACGAGCTCTCCGCCGACATGCTCCAGGAGTCGGATGTGGTGGTCACCATGGGCTGCGGAGACGACTGCCCCTACTACCCGGGCAAACGCTACGAGGACTGGCCGTTGGAGGACCCCGCCGGCAAAGAGCTCTCCGATGTGCGGCCCATACGCGACCAGATCAAAGCCCGGGTCGAGGAACTGATGCAGACCCTGGGCCTGGATACCGCAGCCGCGAAGACCACCGACTGACCAGCAGCCCTAACATTCATAAGGAGACCTGATGAACACGCAACAACTCCCAGTCGCGGTCATAGGGGCCGGCCCTGTCGGACTAGCTGCAGCCTCACACCTCTTAGAGCACGGCCTGGAGCCCCTGGTCCTTGAAGCCGGAGATGCCGCCGGGGCGGCCGTCAGTCAATGGGGCCACATCAGACTCTTCTCGCCATGGCAATACAACATCGACAGTGCGGCTCGCCGTCTCCTCGAACAGGCCGGCTGGGATTCTCCCCACCCCACAGCACTGCCAACCGGTGCAGAACTTGTCGAAGGCTACCTCCGCCCCCTGGCTGCCACCCCTGAACTACGCCACCGCATCCGCTTTGGCACGAAAGTCATCCAAGTCAGCCGCAACCATGAAGGACTGGAAGCCGGAGGATTCCTGCTCCGCACTGAAGGTCGCGATAGTTCGGATGAGGTGACGGCTCGTGCGGTGATCGACGCTTCGGGGACTTGGGGTCAGCCCAATAGCCTTGGTCGATCCGGACGGCCGGTCCCCGGAGAGCAGAGTCCAGCAGTACAGGAGCGCATGCTCGGCGCGCTGCCGGATGTTCTTGGCACCCACAGGGAGCGCCTGAAGGGCCAGCGCATCATGGTCGTGGGCTCAGGGCACAGCGCGATCAACACCCTCTTGAGTCTCGCAGCCCTCCAGTTGAAGGAACCCACCACCGAGATCTGGTGGGCGATCCGTGGAACGGACCCCGAGCGCAGCTACGGAGGAGGACCGGCAGACCAGCTCCCCCAACGAGGAGCACTGGGCCAGCAGCTCAGGCAGCAGGTCCACACCGGACGGATCAATCTGCTCACGGCAGCAACTGTCGATAACCTTGACGCAACAGACCAGTCACTGACCGCCACGTTCACCGACGGGCGAGAACTCACCGTCAACTGGCTGGCCTCCGCGACAGGCTTCAGGCCTGACCACACGGCACTGGCCGAGCTGGAATTAGACCTGGACCCGGTGCTCAGTGCTCCGCGACAGCTGGCACCACTGATCGACCCAGCCCTACATTCCTGCGGGACCGTGCCCGCCCACGGCGCGGACGTCCTGGGCCACCCAGAACCCCACTTGTTCATTACCGGCATGAAGTCCTATGGAACAGCCCCCACCTTCCTGATGGCTACCGGATACGAGCAGGTGCGGTCTATCGCCGCACGTCTCGCCGGTCAGGACGCCTCAGCCCGTGACCTCGATCTTCCACAGACAGGCGTATGCACCGCATGACTCTTCCTTGTCAGTGATTCTCACTGAGAGCACCCGAGAGACGGCCGTGTCGTTCAGCACTATCCTGGTTCATCCCGAGGATAATCGCCGTCTTACCCCGGGACTCGTATTTGGTCTTCACCGCATCGAGCGCGGCCACCGTGGAAGCGTCCCAGATATGCGCCTTAGAGACGTCGATGACGATCTTTTCGGGGTCGCCGGTGTAGTCGAACTGGTAGACCAAGTCGTTGGATGAGGCGAAGAACAGTTCACCTTCGACCTGGTAGACGCGCTGGCCGTCGTCGTCGCTGGCATCCATGCGCGTGACGGTGGTGAAGTGGGCGACGCGGTGGGCGAATAGCACCATTGCCACGATCACGCCGACGATTACGCCGTAGGCCAGGTTGTGGGTCCAGACGGTGACCACCACGGTGGAGACCATCACAGTGGTCTCGGATTTCGGCATCCTGCGGAGGGTGGAGGGGGCGATGCTGTGCCAGTCGAAGGTGGCCCAGGAGACGAAGATCATGACCGCCACTAGGGCGGCCATGGGGATGATGGCCACCACGTCACCGAGGGCGACGACGAGGATCAGCAGGAAGACTCCGGCCAGGAAGGTGGAGAGTCGCGTTCGAGCGCCGGAGGCCTTGACGTTGATCATGGTCTGACCGATCATCGCGCAGCCGCCCATGCCGCCGAAGAACCCGGTGATCACGTTCGCTGCACCCTGACCCCAGGATTCGCGGGTCTTGTTGGAGTGTGTGTCGGTGATGTCATCGACCAGCTTGGCGGTCAGCAGGGATTCCAGGATACCCACCAGTGCCATGGTCAGGGCGAAGGGGAAGATGATCTGCAGCGTCTCCAGGTTCCACGGCACATCAGGGATGAACAGTGAGGGCAGAGAGTCGGGCAGCTCGCCCTCGTCGCCAACAGTGGGGACCGCGATGGCGGCAGCCACTGTGATCACGGTCAACACGATAATCGCTACCAGCGGTGCTGGAATGACTTTGGTTAGCCTGGGGAACAGGAAGATGATGACCAGCCCGGCGATTGCCAACGGGTAGACCGCCCAGGGCACGTCAGTCAGGTGGGGAATCTGGGAGGTGAAGATCAGGATCGCCAGGGCATTGACGAAGCCGACCATGACCGAGCGGGGAATGAACCGCATCAGCTTGGCCACGCCGAGCAGCCCCATGGCAACCTGAAGCACACCGGCAAGGATCACGGTCGCGATGAGATAGTCCATGCCATACTCACGGGCCACCGGAGCGATGACCAGGGCGATGGCACCCGTGGCTGCGGAGATCATCGCCGGTCGACCGCCAAGGAACGCGATGGAGACCGCCATAGTGAACGAAGCGAACAGACCCACCCGTGGGTCCACCCCGGCGATGATCGAGAACGCGATGGCCTCGGGGATCAGGGCGAGAGCCACCACGAGGCCCGCCAGGGCTTCGGTGCGGAGTCTGCGCGGCGACTTCAGCGCCGCAAGAATCGAGTGAGAGCGATCTACCTGCGGTGCCCCACTGGTGGGACGATGGTTAGCGCTGGGCGCAGGCGAAGGTGCTTCAGGCACAGATGTCTCCTTCAAGGTGTGGCGCTATTGCCAAGAACGGGGATCGTCATCCGCTGAGTGCTGGCAGGCGCGAGCGTGGCAGCTGTCGACAGCGGGACCAGTAGGGAAACTCTACCCTGACGTAAAGGTAGAGTTGTAGTTGAGCAGGAGAGACAATAGAGGTCATGGAACAGGCAGAGCTGAATCGTTCAACGCGACATATCGGCGAGGTGGCCGAAATGTCAGGAATGTCACTACGCACCTTGCGTCACTATGACGACGAGGGGCTCTTGACTCCTTCAGGACGCAGTGCTGGTGGGTTCCGTCTTTACACTGATGAAGACATCGAGCGGCTGATGCTCATTCGACGGATGAAGCCTCTGGGGTTCAGCATTGAGCAGATGCGCGAGCTGCTAGAGCTGACAGACACCCTTGCGCAGAGGGCCAGTCCCGAGGCAGCAGAGAAGCTTCAAGGGTTTCTCGCGGAGGCTCATCAACGCCGTGAAAGACTTGCTGAGAAAATCGAGATGGCCGATGACTTCATCGCCAGAGTAGAGGCAGAACTCCAACAGGCTACTGGCCACGAGGAGTAGGGGCCACTTCGGATTGGTCTCAGACAGTCGTCTACAGCACGGGCTGGTCCCTGCGTTCATTAGCTTCCGCCGGTCATGCGACCGGTGGTATCAAAGGCAGCCAGCTCATCGGGGTGGAGTTGGTGTTGGACGACGAAGGAGCGGTCTTTGATCCGCCAGAGGCCTTGCCCGACCCCGAGGGTGGGGAGGAGTTTCTGTTCGGTGCCGGTCAGCCCCAAGGTCTGTGCGGTGGTGCCGAGCTGGTCGGATTCTTGCCGGTAGACGATCCGGGTCTCCGCGTTGGCCAAAAGGCTGCTGGCCAGGGAGCGCATGGCGGAGCCGGCGTCTCCCACGTTGTCCAGGTCAGTGAGCTTATGAAACACCAGCAGGTTGGCGATGCCGTAGTGGCGGGCTAGCCGCCAGTGGGCGTCCATGCGCCGCAGCAGTGCCGGGTGGGACATCAGTCGCCAGGCTTCGTCGTAGACCACCCACCGTTGGCCTCCATTGGGGTCCAGGAGGGCTGATTCCATCCACGCTGAGGCACAGGTCATCAGCACTGAGATCAGCGTGCTGTTTTCGGTGACGCGGGAGAGGTCGAGGCTGATCATCGGCAGGGAGGGGTCGAACTCGACGGTGGAGGGTCCGTCGAAGAGCCCGCCGAGGTCGCCTGCGACCAGGCGTCGCATCGCATGTCCGACCAGCCTGCCGTCTTCGGCGAGGCGGCCGGTGGGGTCATCGGAGGGGTCGAGGATGCGGTCGACGACCATGGGCAGGATCGGCACTTGGTTCTCTGCCACGGTCTGGGTCAGGGCCAGGTCGATGGCGGTGTGCTCCAACGGACTCAGCCCCCGACCCAGCACCGTCTCTGCCAGCGCGCCGAGCAGGCTACGACGACGCGAGGCGACCGTGGTCGCCCACTCTGCGTCTGAGAGGCCGCTGGGGCGGTGGCCTTCATCGAGGGGGTTGAGCCGGTTGGCCAATCCTGCACCCAAGGCGATGGCCCGGCCGCCCACTGCCTCGGCGACTGGGGTGTGTTCTCCTTTGGGGTCGCCGGGGACATAGACCCTGCGTCCGAAGGGCAGGCTTCGGGTGTAGAGGGATTTGGCGAGGCTGGATTTCCCGGAGCCGACGATGCCTGCGAGCACGATGTTGGGGGCGGTGATGATGCCCCGTTGGTAGAGCACCCAGGGGTCATAGACGAAGCTGGCCCCGGAGTAGAGGTCCTGGCCGATGAACATCCCATCAGCACCCAAGCCTCCTTCGGCGAGGAAGGGGTATGCCCCGGCCAGGGTGGCGCTGGTGTCCTGATGCCGCGCTAACCGAAACCTACCCGGATTCCGTAGTGCCGCGGGTCCGGGTTCACCAGCGGCGGGCAGGTACTGCCGTGCCCTGCGTTCAGCCCGCTCGGCCTCAGCTTTCTGGCGGAGGGCGTGTTTCTCGACCTGGCGCTGCTGGGCACGTAGACGGGCTGCGGCTTCCCGACGTTGTTTGCGGAGGCGGCGCCGCTCAGCAGCCGGAGCGACCAGCACTGAGGTATGCAGTCTCTCCTTCTCGGAGTCCTGACCTGTGCTGCTCATCGGGACAGGCCCCGATCGATACTGGTGCTGCTGGTGGGGCGGTTCTGGCTGGCGTACCAGTCCCGCTGAGTCTGGGATTGCTGCTGCTTCGTTACAGAACTCAGTCGCCCCGCAGCGTCCTGCCTGGTGGCCCGGCGTGCGCCTGCGTTGCTGGCATAGACGGCCCCTGCGGCTGCGGCACCGGCTGGTGAGCCTGCTGGTCCGGCGAGGCTGCGCCCACCTGCCGCAGCGTATGCCAGCCCGTAGCGGCGCGGGGAGGGCTCGGTAGGCAGTGGGTCTTCGGAGTCGGGGATGGATCGGTAGAGGGCGACGTGGCCCATCTGCTGGTTATACGAGATGGTGTAGTCACCCTCAGTGATCAGCTTGTCCCCATCCGCAGCCGGGGGCTGATCGTAGACGTAACCGTTCTCCATCGCCGCATCCGTGGTCTCTTGCCCGGTGTCCCACTGAGCAAGGTGGGTAATGCCGGCCTGGGCTTCGTCTTCGTCAATGAGGTCCAGCACCCCACCGGCCTGACCACGGTCGAGGAAGACCACGTTGACCCACCGCCGAGCCGCCTCCTGGGTAACGGAGGCGTGTTCGGTGTGGGGGTGCCAGGCGATGCGCCCGGAATGCTGCGAGGCCTTATCCAACCGGGCGTGAACCTGATCGAGCAGGGTGCCGGCTTGGTGGAGTTCATCGGCAGCAGCCAGCGCCTGGTGTGCCCCGTTGAGGTGGTTACCCTCATCGTCATGGGCCAGGCCCCGGTGGTGTAGGTGGGCTTCGGAGAGTTGGTCGAGGACCTGGCGCAGGGAACGGACTCCGCTGAGCAGTTCCCCCATCGTCGTATATGTCTCACCAGGGTCTTCGAAGCTGCGGGTGGCATGAGCCAGGCCGCGCAGGGCTTGGGATGCTTCCTCAGCATCGGCCTGGGGGTCGTAGAACGTGGCCATTGGGGGCCTCCTGGGTCAACGAGACAGTGGGGTCGTTGACCAGGTGCGCCACAGTCACCATCACGAAGTCGCCGGTGGTTGTGGTTAGAGGCGGCGGCACAGTGGTAGGGCTGCGGCGGTGAAGGCGGCTGCTTGTTGGCCCACGAGTAGGCGGGTTTCGCAGGAGGCTTGGATGGCTGCTTGTTCGATGGCTGCGATGTTGGCGTCGAGTTCTTCGATGGTGGGTGCGGTGACGGAGATGAGTCCGGTGTAGCGCAGGACGCCGTGGCCGGCGGTGAGGTCTGCTTCTTGTTGGAGGACGTCGTCGAACTCTGCGGTGTGTGCGGCGTCTTCGATCTGTCCTATTTTGGCCCGTTGGGCCTGGTCACTGATGTGCTCGACTTTCTTCTTGCGGATGTCGCGGGCGGCTTGGTCGGAGCGCATCGGGGTACACAGCAGGCTGAATGAGCGTTGGATTCCGGTGGAGAGCAGCACTGGTGAGAGGAATCCGGGGTGGACCATGGACCGGGGCCACTCCGAAATCCAGAGCACTGCGTGGTGGGCGGAGTCGGTGCGTAGCCGGGACCAGGTCTCGTTGACTGCTACTGGTCCGGCGGTGGCTAGGCTTTGGCCGAGTTCGCCGTGGCGTTGGAGGACGGGTGCGATGGCGGGGTCGTAGGCCGAGCGCAGGATCACCGCGATCTCACCCGGTGTCAGCCACCCCGATGGGGTGAGGTCGGCGGTGCGCAGCGCGGTGGTCAGGGTGTTCATTTCTTGGCGGAGGACACCTGCTGCCCCTCGGATGCCGCCTCCGGCGGTGCGTATTTGCCGGGCGGCGGCCTTCATATCCAACGAAAGGCTGATCGTGGTGGCGTGGCGTTCCCCGGCCGGGCCGGCACGGTCAATCAGTTCGGAGTAGGTCTCGGCGGCCCAGGACCCGTCGTCGGTGCCGTGTTTGGCCCACCATTCGGCCAACCCGGTCCCCGAGTCCGGCAGGGTGCGTTCTAAGACTTGGAGGGTGGCGACCCGGCCGGAGCGGCACACGGTGGCCAGTACCCGTCCCCAGGCGGTGACTCGGCGTTGCTGCTCAGCAGGGTCTAACAGTACGAAGGCTGGGTGGGAGACCTCGGTGACCACGGTGAGGGTGTTGGCGGTGGGGTCGTGGATCATTCCGGCCCCGGTTTCGGGGTCGGTGTATTCCCGCAGCCGGGCCATATCCCCAGGCAACGCCAGAGTTCCCTCCGGCCGGGGTGTAGTGATGCGGCGGCGGTAGAGCAACTGTCCGCCGGTGGTGCGCCAGACCCACCAGAAGCACACCGGTAGCCACTCCACCGCCGGGCGTCCGGCAACGGGTATCCAGGTCAGTGCGGCGGCGAGGACCCAGATGGGTGCGGTGTAGGCCAGCAGGATGCCGCCCCCGGCGTAGAGGGCACCCACGAGAGACAGCCCGCCGACACCCAGGGTGATCAGCTGAGTCAGGGAGAGGCCGAGCAGGATGCCGCGGCGGGTCAGCCGGGAGAACTTCACCGGCACCAGCTCCACCGACGAGCCCGTGGATGTTGTCTCGCTGGGCATGGTCTTTGTCACCCCTTCCTTCGCTTGTGCACATCAGCGGTCGGGTCCTGTGGCTGAGGCCCTGAGTGTGGTGGCCGGGGTGGGGGCGGGTCGGCAGGCTGGCGTGGGGTCTTCGGCGCAGGCTGCCCAGGGGTCCTGTCTTCTCCGCCCCTGGGTCCTTGGTCGGAGGGACTGCCGCCGGGTTGACCAGGCTGCCGACCGGGCTGCTGACCGCCTCCGGTGTTCTGCTCGGCGGCATCTGCGGCGGTCTCTGCCTGATTGCCGAGGGCTTGGCCTGCTTTGGGTCCAGCGGTCGCGGAGTCTTTGGCAACTTTGGCTCCGATCACCGCCGCAGCAGCAGGACCCCCAGCCGCAGCGCCACCGCCACACGCTGTCCCGCTTCCGGCAGTTCCGCCGCCGGCTGCGGTGGTGCCTGATCCGCCGGTGGCACCAGGACCACCTGGACCACCCGGCGGCGGGCCGCTACTGGGTTTGCCTGATGTGGGTTTCTGCCCACCCGGACCACCACTGTTGGGTGGTGCGTCACTGTTGCCGTCGAGGACTTTCTTCGGCCCCTCGCCCTGGGGCTTGTTCGGGGTGGGTACCGGACGGTTCAGGGACTGTTTGGCTTCCTGTTCAGCCCCGATGGAGTGGTACATGTCGGCTCCGACGAAGGAGAGGAACCGGTAGGTCATATACGGGGCGAAGGCGGCCATCAACATCAGCACCACCCCGGCCAGCGGATCACTGACCGAGGCCAAATCGGCTTCGATGGGTGCGGAGACTTGGGTGATGGCCACCAGAAACATCACCGTCAGCACGAGCTTGGAGACCGCGAGGGCGATGACGAACATCGCCCATTTGCCGATCCAGCCTTTGCTGGCATCCCAGGAGGCCCCAGCAAACGCCAACGGCGCAAGGACAACGGCGACGAGGATCAGGGCTTTGCGCACTAGCAGGGAGAGCCAGACGATCGCCGCAGCCGAAATCGCCAGCCCGGCCATGAAGATGGTGATGATCGCCCCCACACCCGGGGCCGCAATGGAGATCGCTGTGAGCCCAGCAGCTAATCCGGCGATCTTGTCGCCCATGGATTCGGTGGTTTCCCCGGCAGCCTGGATGATCCCCAAACTCAGCTGATCCACGACTTCCAGCAGCAAGGCAGTCAGCGTCACGGCGATGAAGGAACCGAGCACGGATTTCGCTAATCCGAGGGCGGCTCTGGTGAGTGCTCCGGGGTCGCGGCGGATCAGGCCGGTGATCAGTTGCAGGCAGAAGAACAGCAGCATCACGAAGACCGCGATGCCGAAGACGATGTTGTAGACCCCCAGGTACTCGTCACTGGTGACATCAACCAAGGTGGTGGTATCGAACACGGCCCAGACGGCCTCGAACAGCCAGCCGGCGGCAGCACCCATGGCTTGGGCTAGCCATTCGAATGGGGCTGAGATGAGGCTGGCGGCTGCTTCGCCTGCGGTATCGCAGACATTGGAGATGACGGGAACATCGCACAGGCCCACCGCACATCACTCCTTCACAAACAAAGGGGGTTGGAGACGGTGGGGGTTAGACCTGCTGGCCGACGTTCCAGAAGAAGTTGATCAACGTGACGGAGGCTCCGCAGATGATCGCGGCCCCGCAGGAGACCAGCACACCGATCTTTCCCCGGCCTGCCAGATGCGGATTGGAGCTATTAGCTCCGAAGCCCCACACGATCGCCGAGATAATCAGCGCCAACACGGAGAGCACCAGGCCGATGGTCATGACCGCCCCCACGATGGTGCGCAGCTGGCTGATCCCCGGCAGCCCGGATTCGTTCGGGCTGATGTCGATCTGAGCGACCACCACCGGGTCAGCCACCAGGGTGGGAGTGGTGAGTGTGGCGGTGTGAATGGCCTCGGAGAGGGCGATGAGAGTGTCCACGACAACTGCTCCTTCAGATGAGAAACGAGTGAAGCGACCCAGGTTTGATGCCGCATCTTTCTAAGCTGAAAGGATGCAGTCATG
>NZ_JAVKGT010000049.1:0-12448 GCF_031432335.1 Nesterenkonia flava
CTTTTCTATGAGGCACGGCCCCTGGCTACGCGGGGACTTTCTCTGAGTCTCGTCGAGACTCTTCGGAATGATCCGCACGTCTCATAAAGTTGCATACGAACGAACACCCACCGACGAAAGGCGAGCCTGTGATTTTCATTGTCGTGAAGTTCAATGTGTTGCCCGAGAAGGCCGACGAGTGGCCCGAGATCACTCGCGAGTTCACCGAGGGCACCCGCGCCGAGCCCGGCAACAAGTGGTTCGAGTGGTCCCGCAGCGTCGAGAATCCCCATGAGTACGTGCTCGTGGAGGCTTTCGAGGACGACGCCGCCGGAGCCCACGTGAACTCCGAGCATTTCCAGAAGGCCATCTCCCCCGAGGGCGAGATGTACCAGGCCTTGGCCTCCACCCCCAAGATCATCTCCCGCAAGATCGAGGGCGATGACTGGGACGAGATGGGTGAGATGAAGATCGGCTGATCTTCCTCTCCCGCATTGCGACTCGGCGTCCGACTGCCTCCTTGTGGAGGGCGTGTCGGGCGCCGAGCTGTCTGCGGGGGCGGATCCGACCCAGATATTTTCACGGGCGCGCGAGGGGGTCCACCACGTGGGCGCACATCATCCCTATGATGGAGGGGTGCAGATTCTCAGCGTCTCCAGTCTGAAGGGTGGGGTCGGCAAGACCTCCGTCACCATGGGTCTGGCTTCGGCTGCCCTTCACAGTGGGCTGTCGACCCTGGTCATCGACCTGGACCCCCACGCCGATGCGACCACCGGGCTCTCCGTCTCCCGTGGTGCGGGCACCGAGGCTGGTCAGCTGCTGCGCGATGCCCGCAAGGCCAAGATTGCCGATCACGTGGTCCCCTCCGGATGGATGGATCTGGTCCCTGAGGATCAGCGCGGTCCCCATGGGCGGCTCGACGTCGTCGTCGGATCCGCACTGTCTGCCACTTTTGACCGTCCTGATATTCGCCCCAAGGACATGCGTCGGCTGAAGACTCTGCTCACCGGCCTCAGCGGCTACGACGTGGTGCTCATTGACTGCCCGCCCTCGCTTTCGGGTTTGACCCGTATCGCCTGGTCGGCCGCCAATCAGGTGCTTCTGGTCGCAGAGCCCAGCTTGTTCTCCGTGGCCGGCACCGAACGTACGATGCGCGCCATTCGAATGTTCTCGAACGAATTTGCTCCCCAGCTGAAGTCTGCCGGAGTCATCGTGAACCGGGCACGGGCCGATTCCACCGAGCACGAGTACCGTCTGCTGGAGATGGAGAACCTCTACCAGGATGCGCTGATGCTTCCGGTGCTGGAGGAGAACCCCATCTGGCAGCAGATCCAAGGCGCCGCCTACCCTGTGCATCAGTGGCCGGGCGATCAGGTGCTCGATATGGCCAAGAGCTTCGACGAGCTGCTGAAGCAGCTGGTGCCGGAGCTGAAGAAGTAACGAGCCCCACGGAAAAACCGGCGGAATCGCCCCAGGCGACCGCCGGTTTTTCTGTCTCTGGAGCTGTGGGTCTCCTGTTAGGAGGCCTGCTTGGCAGCGCGACGGCGAGCAAGCTCGTCGAAAGCGTCCAGCTCTGGCTGCGCGGCCTGCGCCGGCGCCGCCTGCTCTTCCGAACGTTCGCGGGGCAGCTCAGCGAGGCTTCCCTCCACCTCGCGCCAAACACGGCCTACGGCGATGCCGAAGACCCCCTGACCGCCCTGCACAAGGTCAATGACCTCGTCGTGGGAGGTGCACTCGTAGACAGAGGCGCCGTCTGACATCAGGGTGATCTGCGCCAGGTCCTCGACACCGCGCTCACGCAGGTGTTCGATGGCCGCTCGGATCTGCTGGAGGGAGACGCCGGTGTCGAGCAGCCGCTTGACCACTTTGAGGACCAGAATGTCCCGGAAGGAGTACAGACGGGCAGAACCGGAGCCCGCGGCGTTGCGCAGCGAGGGCTCGACGAGCTTGGTGCGCGCCCAGTAATCGAGCTGGCGGTAGGTAATGCCTGCCGCGGCACAGGCCACCGGTCCGCGGTAGCCCATCTCTTCATCAAGCTGGGGTAAGCCGTCGGCAAAAAGAGGCTCCTGGTGGGCGGTCACCCGGCCGCGGGGTGCGGCTGCGGTGTCAGCGCGAGAATCCAGACTCACCGGTCACCTTCCTCATCAAGTATCGATCTGCTTCCCCAGTGTAGTGGTCCTGGGCCCGTAAAGCGCGGGTGAATGACGGCGAGTCCGGGGGTTTTAGGAACGGCCGAAGTCCTCGGGATCCGCACGGTCAAGGTATTTCTGAAACTCTTCAATCTCTTCCTCAGAGATCGGGCCGGTCGCCTTGACCTGAGAGGCCTCCGGACTCGGCCCTGGCGCCTCGCCGTCGGGATCCTTCAGGGCGGAGGACTGATAGCGAGGTGTCACCGAGACGGCCCGCAGCGTGGCGCGGTCCATAGTGACGGGACAGCGTGCCCGCACAGCCACAGCAATGGCGTCAGAGGCACGGGAATCCAGCTCAGCACCTCCGTTGAGCCGGATGGTGCCGCAGTAGGTGGAGGAATCAAGAAGGCCGATTTCAATGGAGGCCACTCCCCCGCCCAAGGTCTCCAGCGCCTGGGCCAGCAGATCATGGGTCATGGGCCGCGGGGGTTCCTGCTGCTGAAGGGCCCGGGCGACGGCGGCCGCTTCGGCAGGTCCGACGACGACGGCCACATGCATACTCTCGTAGCCCGGCTCGGCCCCTCGCAGGATCAGCACCGGCTGATTCGCCGGCAGCTCAACGCGAACTCCGATCACGTCGAGTCGGATCTGTTGAGTCTCCATAGCCAAAGTGTAATGACTCTGGCCCGGCGCCGCGCAGGGCGGCTTCATCTGAGGTCGAAGGCCTCCGGCCCTGTGCACTCAGTTCTTGTCGAGCTGTTCCACCGCGGAGTCCATCATGGAGGATCGCAGGTCTTTGAGACACTGCAGCATCTCCTTGGACTGCTCGGCAACCCGGGCTCGCGCAGCGGCGTCCTTGCGGGCTGCATAAGGGGCCATCGCACGCCCGATCAGATCCAGTTCCGCATCCGCGGAACGCCGCAGACTGACCAGGTGTTTAGGCTCCAGGCCGTACCGCGCAAGGACCCGCACCGCTTTGACGGCCTTGAGGTCATGGTGGCTGTAGTTGCCCTGGGCGTCGGCGGAGATGATCCGGAACTTCTCCAAGGTGTCGAGCATGCCGCGGGTCGCCCCCGAATGGGCACGCAGCTCCTTGCGGCTCATCGGACGAATGCGTCCGGTGATCTGAGCGGCCATCTCGCCGGTGACCTCACGGGGTCCGACAGGGGCCGCGTCAGGTAGAGCCTCGGGCGTCTCCCCGGCGTCGATGGCGTCCATCGTCTGCTTGATGACGTCCAGCGGCATGTACCGGTCACGCTGCAGCGCCAGAATGAAGCGAAGGCGCTCGACGTCGGCGGCGCAGTATTTGCGGTAGCCGCTCGGTGTGCGGGCGGGCTCCACCAGATCCCGCTCCTCGAGGAAACGCAGCTTCGAGGCCGTCAGATCGGGGAAATCACCCTGGAGTTCGCGCAGCACTTCAGAGATGGTGAAGACATGCGAGTGCGCAGGATCCTCGGATGCGGCCGCCGAGGTGGGTTTCGGCACGGGAGAAGCGCTCACTGCGTATCCTCTTTCGGGCTCAGGGGAAGGAAAGAAGTCAGCCTCAGAATAGCGTGCCGCAGCACGATCCTCCGTTATTTGGAGCCTGAGTAGTAGGTGAGCCGGAATTTGCCGATCTGCACTTCGTCCCCGGCCTTCAGCAGGTACCTGTCCACGCGGTCGTGATTGACGTAGGTCCCGTTGAGACTGCCGAGGTCCTCCAACTCGAACCCGGCCTCGACGCGGTGGAACTTCAGATGACGGCGGGAGACGGTCACGTCGTCCAGGAAGATGTCGGCGTCGGGGTGCCGGCCTACCGTGGTGGTGTCCTGGTCCAGAAGGAAGCGGGCGCCCTGGTTTCCGCCAGTGTGGGCGATCAGCAGCGCCGAGTTCTTCGGCAGAGCCTCGATAGCGGCTTTGTCCGTGGCCGAGAGTGTCGGCTCGCCGGAGGCGGGCGCGGTGGGGGGAAGAGAGATGCTCGTCGTCTCCGACGCGCTGCCTCCGTTATCCCGTGTGCCTGCGGACTCCACTGCCGCCTCCTTTCAGGCTTCTCGCCTCGACATCCCGTGACATCGGTGAATGGTCACGAGTATATAACGACGCAGGTGCTCAGCCTACCTGGTTGGTGTAGTCCTCGGCAGAGAGGAGCGTCTCAATGCCGGAGATTTCCGACAGGCGGATCTCGAAGAGCCAGCCGGCGCCGTAGGGGTCAGCGTTGATTGCCTGCGGCTCCTGGTCCAGAGCCGTATTGACGGCGACGATCGTGCCAGCCACGGGCGCATAGATGTCCGAGACGGACTTGGTGGACTCCACCTCACCCACCACATCCCCGGCGGCCACTTCAGCGTCGACCGCGGCGTGTTCGACGTAGACCACCTCACCGAGTGCATCCTGGGCGAAGTCGGTGATGCCCACACGCACAACACCTTCGGTGTCGGTCTGAGCAACCCACTCGTGCTCGGCGCTGTACTTCAGTTCTGCGGGAATGCTGCTCATCTGCTCCGTGTCGCCCTTCTGACCGGGTTTTCCTGTCCCACACAACTTAGCACCCCCACGCCTGTGCCTCGGGCACGTGAATCGCCCTCCGGCCTGATCAGCTCAGCAGCCCTTCGCGGAGCGCTCGGAGCACCGCATTGGTGCGGTCCCGTGCACCCAGCTTGAGCAGGATGGCTGAGAGGTGATTCTTCACCGTGCCCTCCGCCAGGTGCACGATGCCGGCAATCTGCCGGTTGCTGTAGCCCTCGGCCACCAGACGCAGCACCTCAAGCTCCCGGTCGGTGAGCGGCTGGATCGGGACGTCTCCCGCGCCGACCGGAGGTGGCCCTGACCGAATGGCTCTCAGCAGGCCCTCCGTGATGGAGGGCGCGATCAGCGTCCCGCCCTGGGCCAGGGTGTGTACCCCGCGAGCCAGCTGGTCCACGGTGACGTCCTTGAGCAGATAGCCGCGCGCCCCGGTGCGCAGAGCGTCAAGGACCAAGGTGTCGTCGTCGAACGTGGTGAGCACCAGCACCGGCGGAGCGGCGTTGACGCCCTCTGGCTGCTCCGTATCGTCTCGGGCGAACTCCTCGGAGAGCTGCTGAAGGAACCACAGACCGTCATAACGCGGCATCCGCAGATCGAGCAGGACGACGTCGGGCCGGTGCCGGGCCACGGCGGCGAGCGCCTCGGCTCCGTCGCCGGCCTCGGCGATGACCGTGATGCCGCCTAGTTCCAGCAGGGTTCGGATCCCCTGGCGGACCAGGGTTTGGTCGTCGACGACGAGCACGCGCGGAACGCTGCTTCCGCGCACTTCAGACATCCCGGTACCTCTCCCCCTGCAGCACCGGTCTCCCCGCAGTCGGGAGCAGCACCTCCACGGTGAACTCGGGCCAGGGCGTCACCACCAGCTCCCCGCCGAGGAGCTCCAGCCTTTCCCGAAGCCCGTTGAGTCCGTGTCCGAAGACCACACGTTTGGGGGCTACCCCGTCGTTGACGGCCCGCAGGATGACCGCGGCACCCGTGGCGCGATCACTCAGCGACACGGTGAGGCTGAGGTTCTGGGCTTCGGAGTGCTTGACGGTGTTAGTGATGATCTCCTGGGCGGCACGGACCAGAGCACCGGCCTGCTCTTCGTCCACCGCCACCGCCGGATCGACCTCTACCTGAATGCTGAGCGAGGGCACAGCGGCGGCCAGTCGTTCCACGTTGGCCCGCACATCCGCGGGTTCGGCTTCGCGAAGCTCTCCCACGGTGGTACGTACCTCCCCCAGCAGCTCTTTGGCCACTGCCGCCGCTCGCTCAATGTGCACCTCAGCATGGCCTCCGCGCGTTCGATGCCTGGCAGCCTCCAGCTCGAGGTTCAGGACGGTGAGCTGGTGTCCGACGGCGTCATGCAGCTCCCGGGAGATCCGCAGCCGCTCGGCCGTCTTGGCGGAGGTCTCCAACAGCACCCCTGCCGCCTCCAGCTCCACATTCTTCTCCTCCAGCTCTGCCCGAAGAGCTGATTCCCGGTACAGGGCGTAGGTGCTCAGCACAGAAGCAGAGTGGATGATCAGGTAGAAGACCACGGTGACGGCCAAGCTGACAGCGTCCGCTCCCTGCATCAGCTGCTGGATCGCGGCCACGGTGCAGTTGAGCAGAATGACGACGCCGACCACCCAGATCGGCAGAAGATACGTCCCGACCGCGGCGAGGGCCACCAAAAGCACCACCAGCATGCCCTGCTCCGGCATCGTGAGGACCACGGACCAACCCAGACCAACGGCGGCCCCGTAGACCATCCGGGCCCCCTGCGCGCCCAGCTGACCGCTGAGGGACCACACCACCGCAGCGAGCGATCCCAAGAACAGCCCGGACCACATCCAGGCCGGAATATGGGGCCCCGGCCCGAGGAGCAGCAGGAGCACCCCGATGCCCAGGCACAGCACGGCGATAGCGGCACCCGAGTAGACCTCCGTCAGGTGCCGCCGCCGGGCATGCCCCGACTGCCCAGTGGTTTCCATACCGCCAGACTACTCAGCACCGCTGTGGCGGCGGGGGTGCCGAAAGTCATGTGCCAGGCGATGACCACCGGCACCTGTGCGACCGGAAAGCAGACGACAGGCTGGAGCCATGACAGCTAGCAAGCAGAACCTGCTCCTCGCGGTAGATGCCCGAGACCTGGTCAAACGCTACAAGCACAAGACCGCGGTGGACGGGATCAGTCTTCAGATCGCCCAGGGAGAGACCTTCGGCGTCTTGGGCACCAACGGGGCCGGCAAGACCACCACTGTGGAGATGCTGGCCGGGCTGAGGAAACCGACCCGGGGGTCAGTGCGCATCCTGGGACTGGACCCGTTCACCGATCGTGCCGCGGTGCGGCAGCTTCTTGGGGTCCAACTGCAGCAGGCTTACCTGCACGGCTCGCTCACTGCACGGGAGCTGGTAGACCTCTACCGCAGCTTCTATCCTCATCCGCTCAGCACTGACCAGGCCCTGACCATGGTGGAGCTCATCGAGAAGGCGAGGACGAGGTTTGACAACCTCTCGGGCGGTCAGATGCAGCGGCTCTCGATTGCTCTTGCCCTGATCGGACGGCCAAAGGTGGTGATCCTGGACGAGCTGACCACGGGCCTTGATCCTCGGGCCCGACGCAGGATCTGGGCGACCCTCGAGTCTCTGACCCAGCAGACGGTGATTCTCGTCAGCCACGCCATGGACGAGGTGGAGCGACTGTGTGACCGCGTGGCGCTGATCGATGACGGACGCATCATCGCCCAGGGCACTTCGGACCAGCTGAAGGAGCGGGCCGGCGCCCAGACCTTAGAGGATGCGTTCGTCACCCTCACCGGAAAAGAGATGTACGACGACGAGGAGGATGACGTCCAGTGAACCAGCAGGGAGAGCAAGCGAACGCGAGCGCAGCACCATCTCGCACCCGAAGGCCCGGGACGGCGGCATGGGTGAGGCTGATCCAGGCCGAAGCGAGGATGGTGATGCGGGATACCGCAGGTCTGATTGTCCCGCTGGGGATGCCGCTGCTGATCCTGGCGATGCAGGCGATCTCCTTCGACGACGTCAGACAGGAGATGAGCGAGGGCATCACCGTCCTGGACTTCTACCTGCTGCCGGTGGTGGTGACCATGGTGGTGTCCACGATCGCGGTCATCAACATGCCCAGCTTCCTGGCCACCTACCGCAAGACCAAGCTGCTGCGGCGACTGGCGGTAACCCCGGCCTCGCCCGCGATGGTCCTGGTCGCCCAGATGGTGGTGAGCTTTCTCCAAGTCATCCTCGGCATCACCCTCGCCTACGCGGTAGCAATGGCGTTCTTCGGTGCGAACCTGCCGCATCACCGGCTGACTGCGCTCGGTGTTCTGCTGGCCACCTGTGCGGCCCTCTACGGAGTCGGCATGATCGTGGCCTCAGTTGCGCCGACGCCGAACTCCTCCGTGGCCATCGGACTGCTCGCCTTCTTCGGGCTGGCGGCCCTTGGGGGCATGTTCGGCCCCGTGCAGAACCTGCCCGAAGCCCTGCAGCAGCTCAGCAGCTGGTTGCCCTTCGGGGCAGCGGTCGAGGCCTTCCAGTCGGCCTGGATCGGTGAGCCCGTGCAGGCGCAGAGATGGCTGGTGCTGGCGGGAGCCGCTGTGCTGGGGGCCGGCGTGGCCGGGGTGCTTTTCCGCTGGGACTGACCAGGTCAGCCCTGGGCAGCACGCTCGGCGTCGCGGCGCCGATCCTCCTTGGCGATGCGGGTCAATTCGGCCCCGGCCTCTGCATCACGCGTGAGGTTCTCCCCCGTCGCCGGATCAAAGAGATGGATCCGCCGGGAATCGACCCAGAGCTCGGCCTCGTCACCGCCGCGGAGACGTGAACTGGTGTCCACTGCCACCACCAGCTGGGAGCGCAGCTCGTCGGTGTCCATCTCCTCGGCGAGGTTCTGCAGAGTCTCGGCCACGCGCGGGTCATTCTCGTAAGTGACATAGACGTACTGCTCGTTGCCCAGCCACTCGGTGTGGCTGAGCTCCGCGCGGAAAGTAGACCCACGGGAGAGGTGTAGCTCCTCCAGCGTGGCAGCGTCCTCGAAGAACTCGGGGCGGATCCCTGCCAGCACAATGTCATGGCCCTGGCCCGCCTGTGCGGTCTGTTCGGGAAGCTCGATGTCCCCGAGAGGGGTCCTCAGAGTGGTGCCTTCCACCGTGCCGGGCACAAAGTTCATGGACGGTGCTCCGATGAACCCCGCCACAAAGAGGTTTGCCGGCTGCTCGTAGAGCTCCCGGGGGGAGGCTACCTGCTGCAGCTCGCCCTTCTTCAGCACCGCCACACGGTCTCCCAGGGTCATGGCCTCGGTCTGATCGTGGGTCACGTAGAGGCTGGTGGTGCCCAGGCGTCGCTGCAGCTGGGAGATCTCCGCGCGCATCTGTCCGCGAAGCTTCGCGTCAAGGTTGGAGAGCGGCTCGTCGAAGAGGAACGCGTTGGCCTCCCTCACGATGGCCCGCCCCATGGCCACGCGCTGACGCTGACCGCCCGAGAGGTTGCCCGGCTTGCGCTCGAGGTGGTCTTCCAGTTCCAGCATGGACGCGGCGCGGCGCACGCGCTCATCCACCTCGTCGTCGCTGAACTTGCCCTTGGTCAGTCGCATCGGGAAAGCGATGTTCTCGTAGACCGTCAGGTGCGGGTAGAGTGCGTAGTTCTGGAAGACCATGGCCAGGTTCCGCTCGCGAGGCTGCTTCTCGTTGCTGCGCTCGCCGTCGATCAGCAGCTCCCCGGAGGTGATGTCTTCCAGTCCAGCGACCATGCGCAGCAGGGTCGACTTACCGCAACCGGAGGGTCCCACGAGGATCACGAACTCGCCGTCCTCGATCTCCAGGGAGACGTTGTTGACCGCCGGATAGCCGTCGTCGTACTCCTTGACGATGTTCTGCAGGGTGATGGATGCCATGAGAGGGGCCCTTTCCTTAAAACGTGTGTGTCAGCCCTTGACCGCGCCCTGGGTCAGGCCGGAGACGATCTGACGTTGGAACAGCAGCACAAGCACGACGACGGGAATCGTCACCACGATCGCGGCTGCCGAGATGGCGCCGGTGGGCTCCTCGAACTGTGAGGCGCCGGTGAAGAACGCCAGAGCTGCCGGCACCGGCCGGGCGGCTTCGGTGGAGGTCAGCGAAATGCCGTAGACGAAGTCATTCCATGCGATGAAGAACGCGATGATCGCCGTGGTGAACACCCCTGGCAGTGCCAGCGGGACGATCGCCTTGCGGAAGGCCTGCCATTGCGTGGCCCCGTCCACTTGAGCGGCCTGCTCCAGTTCCCACGGGATCTGCCGGAAGAAGGCCGACAACGTCCAGATAGAGATGGGCAGTGTCAGCGAGAGGTACGGAATGATCAGGCCGAGCCAGGTGTCGTAGAGCCCGATAGTGCGCCACAGGTTGAACAGCGGTGTGACCACCGAGATCACGGGGAAGATCGAGACCGCAAGGGCAGCGCCCAAGATGAGCCGCTTGCCCGGAAAGTTCAGCCGCGCGATGGCATAGGCGGCCAGCGTGGCCAGCACCACCGCAATGGCGGTGGAGATGAGGGTGATGCCGATGGAGTTGCGCAGCGCACTGAGGAACAGCCCCTGAGCGCTGCCGGTCAGGATCATCTCGTAGTTGGCCCAGGTCCAGGTGTTGGGAAGGAAGGACTGGTTGCCCAGACCGGCCGGTGTCTTGAAGCTGGTGGCCAGGATGGCAGCCACCGGGAACAGCGCGTACAGCAGGACGAGGACCGTGAGGATCGCCCAGCTCAGCCGCTGACGTGTGCTGAGTTTCGAAGTCGCCATGACTACTTGCCTCCCTCTTTCTTCTTCCCGCCGGAGGCGTCGGTACCGCTGGCCAGATCGACTTTGAAGAGCTTGATCGCGGCGAAGCACATCAGCAGCACACAGGCGAAGAGCACTACCGAGACAGCTGAACCAAGGCCGATCTCAAGCCGCGAGATGGACTGCCGGTATGCCAGCAGGGCGAGCACTTCAGTTCCTTGTGAACCGCCGGTCATAATGAAGACGTTGTCGAAGATGCGGAAGGCATCGAGTGCGCGGAAGAGCACCGCCACCATGATTGCTGCCTTCATATTGGGAAGGATCACCCGGGTCAGCTGCTGACGCCAGGTAGCGCCGTCGACTTTCGCTGCTTCGACCAGCTCATCGGGAACCTGTGCCAGACCAGCCAGGAGCAGCAGCGCGATGAACGGCGTGGTCTTCCAAATCTCGGAGGCCATAATGACGAACAGCGCCGTCCAGGTATTGGCGAACCAGTCCAGCTCGGCGCTGATGCCCGGCACCCAGGAGAACCAGTTGTTGATGAAACCTGAGTTGATGTCGAACATGTAGTACCAGGCGAAAGCCGAGACCACGGTGATGATGCCGTAGGGCACCAGGATTGCGGTGCGCAGCAGGCCCCGCAGCGACTTCAGCGCCCGGTGCATCACCATCGCCAAAGCGAAGCCTAAGACCAGCTCCACCGCCACAGTGACGATGGTGATGAACACGGTGACCAGGAATGGACGCCAGAAACCCCAGTCCGTGAACAGCAAGATGTAGTTGTCCAGGAAGACGAAGGCCCGGTCATCTGGCGCGGTCAGCCGGAAGGAGAACATCGAGTCGAAGACGGCCTGTGCGATGGGGTAGGCGGTCACCGCCACCATGAGGAAGAATGCGGGCCCCGCCAGCAGCCAGCCGAGCCGGGCTTCCGAGCGTGCCCGACGGGACTTTGCCCGGGCTATGCTTCCGCGCTTGGATTCGGAGGTTGTGCTCACAGCAGGCGCTCCCCTCGCAGGACGTCAGTGATGTAACGGTCAGCTTCGGCCGGAGTGGAATCGGGGTCCACACCGGAGACCGGGGTGAAGGATTCCTGAATGACCTCGGAGATTTCGTTGTAGAACGGGGTCTGCGGCCGGGGCGCCGCCCCGTCCAGTGCCTCGCGGATGGTGTCGGCCATCGGATAGTCCTCCTCGATCCGGGGATCTTCAAAGGCTGACGCGGAGGACGGCGGATTGCCGTTGGTGACGAAGTACTCTGCTTGGTTCTCCGGGGTCACGATGCACTCGATCGCCTGGAATGCCAGATCTGGGTGCTCAGACTCTGCTCCCACGCCTAGGTTGATGCCACCCAGCGGTGCCGCGGCAGGAGAGTCTTCATCCACCCGCGGATAGGGTGCCCAGCCGATGTCCTCGGGCAGGGATGAGTCCAAGCTGCCTTCTTCTGCCGCAGCGTTGGTGGCTGCCCAGACGAAGGGCCAGTTCACCATGAAGGAACCGCTGTCACGCTGGAAGAGCAGCATGGACTGATTCTCGTCCATGGACGCGATGCCTGGGCCGCCGAGTCCTTCAGATCCGATTCGCCCCAGGATCTCGGCGGCGTTTCGTCCGGCCTCGGAGTCGAGGTTGGTCTCTAACTCTTCTGCTGAGGCGGCCGGATCCACAATCACAGACTCGCCCTGGGATTCGATGAGTGCATTGACCCAGACGGTCATGGACTCGGCACGGATGCCCTGCACCCCCAGGTACTTGTCCTGCTCTATGGCGGCGTCGATGACCTCTTCCCAGGTCACTGGCTGGCTCATGTCCAGCCCTGCCTCTTCAGCCACCGATTTCCGATACCAGAGGATCTGAGTATTGGCCCAGAATGGGACGGTGACAAGCTCATCGTTCCAGGTGGCCCCTGCCAGGGCGCCTTCCAGGGTGTCCTGGGTGGTCCGCTCCGCGACATCGTCGGGAACTGGAGCGAGGAACCCTGCTTCGGCCAGTTCGGGGATGAATGGGGGATCCAGGGACATGATGTCCAGCGATGAGTCCCCTGCCGCCAGACGTCGGGCTAGCTGTAGTTCCTCGACACGTTGTGAACAGTCCGTGACGTGAGCGGAGACCTC